>CACJBQ010000012.1 GCA_902591695.1 uncultured Pelagibacteraceae bacterium
GTTGTTTTAAAAGCTTTGATTTTACAATAGCCAATTTAAATCTTCTTATATTATTCTTTGTCTTCTTCTTTTTTCTTTAGATCCTCTGATAAAGATGAGAAGGGAAGATTTTTACCCGATCCCTCTGACCCATATTTTTCAAGTGCTTCTTTCTTCTCTATTTCTTCTAATAATTTAATGCTCAAGACCACTTTTCTTTTAGCTAAATCTAATTCTGCAATTGCACAATCAAGCTTTTCACCACCAGTCCATCTACTAGGACGAGCATCAGCAGCGTTAATAGCAATAGCTGATTTTTTTATTTGAAAATCCATCTCACATCCTTCAGGTCTTACAATTAATCCTTTATTCTCTGTTGATATAACTTTAACAGTTATAGTTTGATTTCTTGTTTTATCTTTAAACCAATCAAATGGATCATTTTGTGTTTGTCTTAGACCAACTCTAATTTTTTGTTCAGACGCTTTTATCTCTAACACTTTGACATTTAAAGTGTCACCTTTTTTATATTTGGTTAATTCTTCTTCTCCATTATTTAGATAAGTTAAATCATTACAATGTAAAAAAGCATCTACATCCAAATCTTTTACCTTAACAAACAGAGAGTATTCATTTTTATTTACAACTTCTCCCTCAACAATTGTTCCAACAGGATATTTTTTCTCAAAAGTTTCGAAAGGATTTTCCCGAGTTAATCTATGTGAAATTGCTACACGTCTTTTATCTTTATCAATTTCTGTAATAACACAGTCTATTTCGTCACCTATTTTGAAAAGTTTTTTTGCTGATACATTTTTCTTATTCCAACTTAGTTCACTTGAGTGAAGTAAGGTAGTTAAACCAGGCTCAAGTTCACAAAATGCCCCAAAGTCCATTAATTTAACAACTTTTACTTTGTAGATTTTATTTAATTCATAATTTTCAATGTGCTCAAATGGATCGGGAGATAATTGTTTTACTGAACATCCAACTTGTAGTTTCTCTTTATCAACACTTATAACAAGAAGATCATGTTTTTCACCTATATTGAAAACCTCATCAGGATGGTTTACTCTTGAATATGAAATTTCTTGTAAGTGGACTAATACATCTAATTCTCCATTAACATTAAAAAAACATCCAAAAGAACTGTATCCTTTTACTTCTGCACCTTTAATAACATCTCCAACATTATATTTTTCAATTATTTTTGCTTTATCTTCTTTTTTAAAAGATGAAATGATTTCTCTTCTTGATACACACGCATTGCCTCTCACTTTATCTAATTTAATTAAAGCAAATTTTTGGGGCTCATTCATTAAATGGCTTATATCTTTTAGCGGTTTATCACTTATTTGAGAACCTGGGAGAAACATTAAAGAACCAGTTTCAATGTGTTCAACTATACACCCGCCTTTGCATTTAGATGTGATTTTTCCCATAATTGGTTCATTCTTTTCATATGCTTCAACCAATTTATCCCACCCTTTAATTTTTTGGGCTTTGCTAGCAGATACCAAAACCTCTCCATTTTTGTCTTCAATCTTTTCTAATAATACAGGAATGGTTTCGCCTAATTTAATCTTTTCAGATAGACCCATGCTTTTTAATTCATTAATGTCTAACACAGGCTCAGATTTTAAACCTTCAACAAATATAAAAACAAATTTGTCAGTTATTTTATTAATTTTACCTTCTATAATTTTACCTTCTTCAATTTGGACTTTTGAAAGCTGACTATTTAATAATTTTTCGAATTCTTGTGATGCTGGATTTGTAAGATCTTTGTAAATTTCCATTAAGTTTTAGTTTTCCTGTCTATTATTTTTTTTATTTTTAAAAAACATGCCCTTTTATTAAGGTTTGTCGTATTAATCAATAGTGAATCTTTTGTTTTCTTCAGTGGGGAAATTTTTCTATTATAGTCACTTTTATCACGTTTTTTGATGCTTTTTACCACTTCATCAAAAGTAATTTTTTTTCCTAAATCTTTATATTCTTTAAATCGTCTTAGGGCTCTTGTTTTTACATTAGCCGTTATAAACAACTTAATATCTGCATCAGGAACTATGTTGTAGGTGATATCCCGTCCATCAAGACAGGATCCGTTATAATTTTTTGGAGGATTATATGCAAATTTTAATTGAAAAGAATGAACCATAATTCTAATTTTTTTTATTTTAGCTATTACAGAAGCCTCATTACCTACTTCTTCTGTTAATAAGGATTTGTTCAATAAATCTGGAATCTTTAATGATTTAATTTTTTCTTTAACAAATTTATAATTAAATTTTTTTGGATATTTTATTTTTAAGTAAGCTATAAATCTATAAATTTTACCAGTATCTAAATAAAATAGATTGTAATGTTTAGATATACTCCTTGCTAATGTTCCAGCTCCTGCAGCGGCAGGCGAGTCAATTGCGATTTTTAAAATGTTCTTTCTTTTAATCATTTTTCAATTTTGAAATTATTTTTAAAAAGTTTGGAAAAGATGTTTTTATGGAGTCTTTATTATGAATTTTCCATTCACCACCAAATGATAAAGCAGCTATTACACTGGTCATAAAAACTCTATGATCCTTTAAATAGTCTTTGATTACAATTTTATTATTTATTATTAAATTAGGATTTCCAAATATTTTAATAGAATCATTTGTTGATATATTTTTTATACCCATTTTATTCAAAATTTTTGCACCCCATTTAAGTCGGGGACTTTCTTTTTGGTTTAATTCACTTAATCCCTTAAAATATGATACCCCTTTAGCTTTCGCAGCAACTAAAAAAATAACTAAAAATTCGTCTATTGCACCACTATTTAGATTTTTTGGGCAATTTATTGATTTTAAATTTTTAGCACTTTTAATTTTAATGTCCGCAATTTTTTCACCTTTATATAATTTTTGGTTTTCAAAAATAATTTTAACACCCATCTTTCTCAGTATGTGTATCATTCCTATGCGCGAACTATTAATGTTTACATTTCTTATTTTTAGTTCTGAATTATCTGATAATGCAGTCAAAGCTATAAAAAAGGCACTAGAGCTTATATCTGAGGGAATATTATAATTAATAGGTTTTATATTTTTTACTTTGCTTACTTTTATTTCATCATAATTTTTTTTTGTTTCAATCTTGATTGGTAAATTTAAATGTTTACATAAAATCTCTGTGTGGTTTCTTGATTTTTTTGCTTTTATAATGCTTGTTCCATCGCTTCTCATTCCACCCAATATTACCGAACTCTTACATTGAGCCGAACCTTTGGCCTCAACATATTTAATTTTTTTTAGTTTGCTCCCCCCATATATTGTTAATGGTAAATACTTATTTTTCCTCAACCTAAATTTTGCACCAAATTCACTTAAAGGATCAGAAATTCTTTTAAAATCTCTTTTGGATAAGCTTTTATCTCCAATGAGTTTTATTGGATAAGGTGTGTTTATTAATAAACCAAGAATTAACCTTCCTAATGTTCCAGAGTTTGCAGCGTCAATTGTTATATTTTTTTTATACTCATAACCATTAAATCCTTTACCATAAATTTTACAATGATCTCTATTTAGTTTTGATTTTATTCCTAGTTTCTTAATTGCTTTAAGAGCAGCGATTACATCTTCTGACCCAAGCAAATTTTTTGCTGATGAAATACCATTTGCTAAAGAGGAAAATAAAACCCACCTTATACTTATACTCTTATCTCCACTCACAGAGATAATTTTTTTAAATCTATTTATTTTTTTTTTAATTATTACTGAATTTGACATCAAAGATTAATTAAATTTAAAATTATCTCCGAAATAGGCATTTTTCGCATTGATATTTTTAACTAAGTTTGAGGGAGTATCTTCAGCAATTATTTTTCCATTACTCAATATCATTGCTACATCAACACATGCCAATAGATCTCTAGCTTGGTGATCACATATACAAATTGTAATTTTATTTTCATTTTGTAAGTTAACAATTATTTCTTGTAACATTTTAATTGTTAAGACATCTAAAGCAGCAAAACACTCGTCTAACAAAAGAACTTTGGGTTCACTTAGTAAAGAAAGCGCTATTACAAGTTTCTTTTTTTGTCCTCCAGATAAAAATTTTGCTTTTATATCTTTCAAATTGTCTAATTCAAATTTGGAAATGAGATAGTTGATTCTCTCAGCTCTATAATTTTTATTATCAATTACAATCTCACTTATTGCTTTTAAATTTTCGTGAAGTGATAAATCATTAAAGTATCCTCCATATTGTGGTACATATCCTACTTTAAACTTTTTTGTTCTCAGATAAACTGGGTAGTCATTTACATCTTCACCTGAAATTTTAATTTTCCCATTTTTTGGACTTATTAATCCTGTTATTAAATTAAATATCGTTGATTTACCCACACCATTAGGACCCAACATTCCAAATATTTGACCTTCATTTATTTTAAAATTTATATTGTCTAAAATTAGCCGATTACCATATGCTAAAGAAATATTTTCAAATTCGATTATTGAATTGATATTTTTAAACGATTTAATTCGAAACTTTTTAATTATTGCCATTTAAGTTTTTACTTTTAATATTTACTTTTTTTTTATCTTCATACATAAAAATTTTTGTATCCTTAGTTTCTAAATTCATTTCAATAACATCCGCCTTCAATATATTCTCTAAATTTGTGTAAATAACATTTTTAGAAATTATCATAGAATTTCTCTCAATTGAAAAATCAACATATTCTCCAACAATATTGTTGTCCAGGTATTTAATAATTACATTTTTTGAAAAAATTGTATCAAAATTACTTGTATTATATTTACCAAAATCTGAGTCAATAGTAATATTATATGAATTCTTTAACTTTATTAGTCCGATTACTTTAGTTAAATATATAATATCAGTATTTAGGTAATCAACTTCTCCTTTCAATGCAGTAATGACGTATTCATTTCCCCTTGAGTCTTTTGAAGTATATTTCACATCTGTTATAATATTAGAACTATATACTGTTTCTTCAGTTTCTTCAGTTTCTTCAGTTTCTTCAGAGATAACCTTAATTGTTTCAGTTTTTTTTATAAATTTAAAATAAACAATAGCAAAAATAATTAAAAATAATCCTGAAAGAGATATAATTTTTACAATTTTATTTTCAAACATTTAGGAAATATTTGATTGCAATATAGTATGAATATGAATAACGCCAATAGTTTTTAAAGGTCTCTTTTTATTTACTACAATCAGAGATGTGATCTTTTTGCTGTTCATGATTGATAATGCCTTTGCCGCTAGTTCATTTCTATCTATTGTAATAGGTTTTTTAGTCATCACATCTTTAATAAGTAACGATTTAAAATCTAAGTTTTTTTGACTATATCTTCTTACTTCACCATCAACCAAAATTCCTCTCAATTTTTTATATTTATTTATAACTATTAGAAGTCCCAACTTTTTTTTATTTAATACTTTTAAAGCTTTACTAATTTCCATATTTTCATCCACTAGGGGTACTGCAGATCCAGTAATCATTATATCTTCAACTGTTTTTAATTGTGCTCCAAGACTACCCGCAGGGTGTAATTTTTTAAAATCTATTTTTCCAAACTTTTTATTTTGCATAACTGCAATAGCTAGGGCGTCTCCAAGAGCAAGTTGAGTGGTAGTTGAAGCGGTAGGTACAATCCCTCCAGCTTCTTTAACAGCTGGAATAAGAAGCTTTATGTCTGAAGCTTTATACAAAATTGAATCTTTTTTTGAAACTATACCAATTAGTAATACTTTGTTTCTATTTGCGAATTGAATTATATTTTTAAGCTCACTAGTTTCACCTGAGTTGCTTATGAGTATTAAAATATCTTTTTTAGAAATCATACCCAAATCTCCATGTGAGGCTTCACTTGCTGAAAGATTAAATGATGGTGTGCCAACAGATGCAAGTGTCGCTGCAATTTTAGATGCTATCAAACCACTTTTACCTACACCACACAAAATTACTTTTGATTGACATTTTGAAATCTGTATTACTGCTTGATTAAATGAATTATTAATATTTTTTTTTAATTTTTGCAGCGCTTTGATTTCAAGATTGATTACATCTTTAGCGGTAGAAATAAATTTTTTACTTTTCATTAATGTGACCAAATATCATCCTTAAACTCTGACAAATCCAATTGAACCCTTGTCTTAACAAATTTTAAACACTCCTCATAGAGTTTAACTCTATTTTCTCTTTGAAGTATTTTATAAAGTTCATCATGAATTTTATGAAGATAGATTACATCATTTGCGCAGTATTTTAATTGTGCTGGTGATAATTCTCCTCCGAAATCAGAGCTTTGAAATTGTTTACTGATATCTATATTAATAAATTCTTTGATTAAAGTTTTTAATGAATGGTTATCTGAATAACTTCTTGCTAATTTGCTGCAAATTTTAGTATCTAAAACATTATTCACATCAGTTTTTAAATAATATTTAATATGTGCCAAGTCAGCTCTGGAAAAGTGAAATATCTTTGCGATTTTGTCATCATTTAATATTTTTACTAAATTTGGAGCTTCATAATTATTTCTGTCAAATTGAACTATATGAGCATCTGAACTACCTGAAGATAATTGAATTAAGCATAATGGATCACGTTTTACATTTAGACCCATAAATTCACCATCAACAGCGATTCTGTTTCCCAAATTTAGTTTTTCTGGTATATCCCCTTTGTGAAGCTGAATATTATTACTCATTTAAAACATATATATATGAAAGCAAAAAATTGTCTATGAAAGCTAAAAATGTTCTAATTTTTGGGTGTTCAGGTCAAATAGGTCGTTCAATTGTAAGAAAATTGACCAAAGACAACTATACTGTAACTGCGGTAACTAGAAATATTCATCAAAAAGGGATAGTTCTTAAAACAGCTGGTAACGCAGGATTTATAAATATTGTGGAAGCAAATATATTTGATGAAAACAAAATTAGAGAGCTTTTTAAAAATGCAGATATTTGTATAAATCTAGTTGGGATTTTGTTTGAGCAAAAAAAAGGCAGTACATTTAAAAATATCCATACTGTTTTCCCTTCAATTTTAGCAAAGCTTTGTAAAGAATATAATCTTAAACATTTTATTCACTTATCAGCACTAGGAATTAACGATGCAGTCGATTCTGATTATGCAAAAAGTAAGCTCGAGGGAGAGAATGAAATTTTAAAAAATTTTCCTCTGGCAACAATTTTGAGGCCTTCAGTTGTTTATAGTGTAGAGGACAATTTTAGTACGTCTTTTATGACACTATTAAGCAGACTTCCTTTTTTTCCTCTGTACTATGGAGGAAATACAAAATTTGCACCAATTCATTGTTCAGATTTAACAGATACAATTCATCATGTTATTTCAAATAATATTTATTCAAAAATTATTGAATGTGTAGGCCCTGAAACAATAACCTTCAAAGAAATATTAGAAAAATTACTTGTGCTCATAAATAAAAAAAGAGTTTTATTACCTTTTCCTTTAATTTTAGCAGAATTTTCTGCAAGAATTTTTGAGATAATGCCAAACCCTTTACTTACGAGAGATCAGCTAAAATTATTAAAATATGACAATATAGCATCAGGTAAATATAAAACTAATTCAGATATTGGAATGCCAAGTAAAAGATATTTTAATGATGAGGTTAAAAAGTATTGTTATATGTGGAGAGAAGGTGGGCAGTTCTCTACAGAAAAATATACTTCTAATAATGATTTAGAAAATAAAACTAGCCAAAATTAAGCTGATTTAATTTTTTTTCCAATAAATTCTGGGACCTCATCTTTATCAATTTGATCATCTTTCTTATTTTTACTATCCCGCGATTGATAACTGTATAGAAGATGGAGCTTGCAGTAACTGAAGTCTTTTAGGGAAGTTCTTCCACAAAAGTAAAAATTTTTTTCATTGGGGTGACCTATTGGATACTTACAATCGTTGTCGGTTAATTCTTCTAATTGTTTTGGATTTTCTGGCTCAAAATCTTTTTCAATAATTAATGATTTAAATTTACTTCTACGACCTCTTTTTGATGTTTGAGTACTTTTTTCACTATTTGAGTTATCAAAATTTTGGTTTGATGTAGCAGTTCTAGTTTTAATTTTAGCAGAAAGATTTAGTCGATGGGCCTTTCCAATAACAGCATTACGTGATATGCCACCTATTATTTCAGCAATTTGACTTGCAGTTTTACCAGAACCCCACAATTTTTTGAGAGATTCAACTTTTTCTTCTGTCCAGCTCATATCTATATGTTGTGTTATATATTTATAAAATGACAATATACTGTTATTAATTTAAATGAAACAATCAAAAATTAAGAGTTATCAACAGTAATAAGCAAATTATGTGTATGTATATTTTCAATCCCAACTTGTATTAATAATTAAACTTTATAAAACAAATTAAATTTATGAGTTATTTAGCAAAAAATTATAACAGAAAGAAAATTGCCTTTAAGCATGGAAAAGGAAGTTATCTTTTTTCAACTGATGGTAAAAAATATTTAGATTTTGTTCAAGGAATAGCTGTTAACTCATTAGGTCATGCTCATTCAAAATTAGTTAAAACAATAAGAGATCAATCAAAAAAACTTTGGCATGTTTCTAATGCTTTTCAAATTCCAGAGGGAGAAAAATTAGCAAAAAAGTTGTGCCAAAAAACATTTGCTGATTATGTTATGTTTCAAAATTCAGGAGCAGAAGCTACCGAGGCAGCAATAAAGGTTGCAAGAAGGTATTTTTATACTATTGGAAAACCAAATAAAACTCGAATTTTATGTATTAAAAATTCTTTTCACGGAAGAACTTTAGCCACTATTTTTGCAAGTGGGTCAAAGAAAATGACGGAAGGCTTTGGACATGTAGGAGGTTTTGATCATTTTGTCTTTGGAGATCATAAATCTTTAAAAAAAAAGATTACTAAAAACACAGCTGCAATTATGGTTGAAACTATAATGGGTGAAGGTGGTATCAAGGTAATACCAGATTGGTGTCTTAAAGAATTGAGGAAGTTATGCAATAAAAAGAAAATATTACTTATTTTAGATGAAGTTCAATGTGGGATTTCTCGGTCTGGAGATTTTTTTGCTTTTGAAAAATCTAAAGTGGCAGCTGATATAGTACCTATAGCTAAGGGAATAGGCTCTGGATTTCCTATTGGTGCAGTTCTAATGAATAAAAAAGTTGCTGTCGGTATGATACCTGGAACTCATGGTTCAACTTTTGGTGGTAATCCTCTAGCTATGGCTGTTGGGAATACAGTCATGGATATTGTTTCTACCAAGAAATTTCTAAATAACGTAAAAAAATCTTCAAAATATTTTTTTTCAAAATTAAATAAGTTAAAGGAAAAATATCCAAGTATTATTAAGGAGATAAGAGGAAGAGGTTTATTAATTGGAATTCAACTTCAAACAGATCAAACAAAGTTTATCAAAAAATTAATGGACAATAAATTGTTAACTATCCGTGCTGCTGAAAATGTTGTTCGTATTTTGCCTCCTTTAAATGTCAAAATAAAAGAAATAGATTTAGCATTAAAAATAATTGATAAAGTTTGCTCAGAAATAAAATAATCATGAAACATTTTATAAATCTAAAAGATATACCTGCAAAAGATCTTAGAAAGATTATTATTGATGCTAAGAAAAGAAAAAGTTTAAGAAAAAAATTAAGTACATTGGAGATTGATAAGAGTGCACCTTTAAAAGGGAAATTATTAATTCAAATGTTTGAAAAATCTAGTTTGCGAACAAGATTAAGCTTTTATTTAGCTATCAAACAATTAGGCGGTGGTACTTTGACTTTGAGATCTAATGAGCTTCATTTAGGACAAGGCGGAGAAAGTATTGCTGATACGGCTAAAATTCTTTCGACCTATGGTGATGGATTTATGCTTAGAACTGATAGTGATAAAAAGGTTGAAAACTTTAAAAAATATTTATCTATACCTGTCATCAATGGTTTAAGTCCTTCATCTCATCCAACACAGGTCTTATCAGATGTTTTTACTGTTGAAGAAATAATGAAGAAACCTATTTCTAATTTAAATATTTGCTGGATAGGTGACTCTAACAACGTTTTAGATAGTTTAATAGCTGCATCAGTAAAATTTTCTTTTAAGCTAAGTATTGGTTGTCCAAAAAAATTTGAACCAGGAAAAGAAGTTAGAGCTTGGGTAAAAAAAAATAATAAGCAAATTTACATTTATAATGATGCGAAAAAAGCAGTTTCCAATGCAGATGTAATTTTTTCTGATAAAGTTATTTCTTTAAATGACAAAGTTAATAAGAAGAAAAAGATAAAAGCGTTTAAAAACTTTAAAATTGATAAAAAATTAATAAGTTATGCAAAAAAAAGTTGCATTTTTTTACATTGTTTGCCTAGAGGCGATGAAGTGAGTGATGACGTTTTTTTAGGTAAAAAATCTCACGTATGGCAGCAAGCACTCAATAGAGTTCACGTACAAAAAAGTATTTTACTATATTGTTTTGGAAAATTAAGGTAGCGGCAAAGGGCTGTCTGAATTTTCATTTAGATATTTTATAACAGAAGCTCTATCTTTTTCTTTTCTAAGACCCGCATATGCCATCTTTGTTCCCTTTATCCATTTAGCAGGTTTTATTAAAAATCCATTCAGTTCTTCAAAAGTCCAATTTTTATCGTATGCAGCTAACGCTTTAGAATATTTATAGTCTTCAATAGCTCCAACTTTTCTTCCCACAACATTATAAAGCGCTGGACCTATAGCATTCTTTCCTCCTTTAACAATCGAATGACAAGCTGCACATTTTTTGAAAACTTTTTCACCATGAGCAACATCTCCCATTGCCATTAATGCTGATATATCAATTTTGTCTGACGTTGTACTTGAGCTGGTTGTGGATACAGTAGTGGCAGCCTCTACCTCAACTGAATAACCAGGTGTTTCAGGTTTTTCTACATGGAATATCACATCAGATAGTTTTCCAATACCAATAATAATTAGAGCAACCATTAAAACTGCAGCAACTATTTTGTTGATTTCAAAAGAATCCATTTTTTTCTAAATTTTGTAGTGAACGTATAACATGATAAATTAAAAAAAAGCTAAAATTTAATGTATAAATTTGCCTCTATAATTGTTTAATGAGTATAATAATTTGAAAATATAATGAAAACTTTAGTAATTATACCGTCTAGAATGTCCGCTACTAGGCTGCCAGGTAAACCTTTGCTGAAAATAAATGGTTTATCAATTATTTCACATGTGTCTAAAAAAGCAGTGGAAGCCAATATTGGAGATGTGATTGTAGCAACAGAGGACCAGGAAATTTTTGATGATGTAAGAAGCAATGGTTTCAATGCTATTTTAACTAGCAATAAACACAAGACAGGTACAGATAGAATTCATGAGGCACTTCAAAAATCAAATATTAGAGATGTTGATTTTATTATGAATTTACAAGGTGATGAACCAGCAATCGACATTAAAGATATAGTAAAATTAAATGATAAAATGCTAAAAAATCCATCTAATATAGGAACTCTTGCTGCAATAATAAAAGATAACAAAAACTTGAAAAATGAAAATATTGTAAAGGTCATTACTGAAAATACTCTAGGAGAGAACAATTTTCCAAAGGGTATATCTTTTTTACGTAAGTCTGCGGAGATAGATAATATTTATCATCATATTGGAGTTTATTGTTATTCAAAAGACTCACTCGAAAAATTTGTTCAATTAAGCCAATCTAAAAACGAAATAGAAAATCGGTTAGAACAATTAAGAGCATTAGATAATAATATTGATATTAATGTTTCACTTGCTAAATCATCTCCAATAGGAGTAGATACAGAGGAAGATTATCTGGCCTTGAAAAAAATAATGGAATATAAGAATTGATGAGTAAAATTTATTTTCAGGGAACTTTTGGTGCATATTCTCATTTAGCTGCGCTTTCAATTGATCCTAAAGCTGAAATCTTGCCTTGTAAAACTTTTGATGATTGTTTTAACAAAGCATCCAAAGAACCAGATAGTAGAATTATAATTCCAGAGTCAAATAGAATTACTGGTAACATCGGAATAGAATATTTAATTTTTAAACATAGGCTAAATATTTATAAGGAGCATTTCCAAAAAATTGAGCATAATTTATTAGGACAGCCTGGAGCAAAATTAAAAGATATTAAGGAAGTGTATTCTCACGCACAAGGATTATCTCAATGTTCAAAGTTTATAAAAGAAAATAATTTAGCAGAACATATTAGAGCAGATACTGCTGGATCTGCTGAAATGATTTCTAAAACAAAAGATATTAAGCAATCAGCCATAGCATCCTCATTAAGTGCTGAAATTTATGGCTTGGAAGTAATTAAAAAAAATATAGAAAACGAAAGTGGAAATTTGACAAGGTTTTTAGTTATGGGGAAAAATATTTCTCAACCAGAATTTAAAGACAAAACTTATATAACCTCTTTTTTATTTAAACTGAAAAGTAAGCCAGCTGCTCTCTATCAATCACTAGGAGGTTTTGCTATTAATGGTGTAAATTTAACTAAACTACAAAGTTATCCAGAAAAAAATAGTTTCGACTCTTATTTTTTCTTATGTGATTTAGATGGACATATTGAAGACTCAAAAGTTCAAAAATCTCTTGAAGAGCTGGGTCTGCATTGTGAGGATTTTCACGTTCTAGGTGTTTTTGAAGCTGATAGTTTGAGACAAAATAAATAAGAATCTTTTCTTGTAGATTAGAAATTTTAACTGCTATAATGGTTTTGGAGGCTAGAGGTGGATGCTGCTTGAACCCGACCAGATCTTAACGGAAGCAGTCGTAGAGACAGTTATTCAGGTTCTAGTCTCCTTATAGATATATGAATAATAACTCAAAAGTATTAGCACTTAAATATAGACCACAAACTTTTGATGATCTTATTGGTCAAGAGGTTGTTGCTGAAACTATTACTAATTCTATTAAAGCTGACAAAATACCTAATGCATATTTGTTCACCGGAATTAGGGGAATAGGAAAAACTACAACAGCACGAATTGTTGCAAAAGCACTTAATTGTTCAAATGGTATCGATAATTTATGTAAAGAAAATTTTTGTGATAGCTGTAAATCTATAAGTGAGTCTAGTCATATAGATGTGCTTGAAATGGATGCAGCAAGCAAAACAGGTGTAGATGACGTAAGAGATTTAATCGAATTTTCAAGATACGGGCCGACCTCGGCTAAATATAAAATTTTCATTATTGATGAAGTTCATATGTTAAGCAAACAAGCATTTAATGCTTTATTAAAAACTTTAGAGGAACCACCAGAATATCTAAAATTTATTTTTGCAACTACAGAAATTAAAAAAATTCCAATTACAGTCGTATCTAGATGTCAAAGATTTGATCTATCTAGAATTAAATCCTCAGAATTATTGGAGTTTATTAAAAAAATTAAGGATAAGGAAAATGGAAAAATAAGCGACGATGCTTTAAAGCTTATAGTAAAAATTTCTGAGGGCTCTGTTAGAGATTCTTTATCGTTGCTCGATAGGGCATTATTAAGTTTGGATGAAGGAAAAGAATTAGACTTAAATTTAGCTCAGAAAATTTTTGGGTATTTTGATAAATCTCAATTAATCGATTTGTTTGAGTTAATTTTAAAAGGTGAAGAAACAAAAGTAATAAGTATTTATAGAAAAATTTATGACCAAGGTGTTGAACCAAAGGTTTTTATTAATGATTTCTTAGAGTTACTTTACTACTTTAAAAATATTAATTCTTTAACTTTAGAAAGTACAAACTTTTCATTAAATGATGAAGAATTCTCTAAAATTAAAAATTTATCAAATCAAATAGACACAGAGGTATTAATATTGTTTTGGCAATTTGCCATCTCTTCTCTCGAAGAGATAGATATAGTTTCTAATCAACACCTTTCAATTGAGATGTTCTTAATAAGACTAATGCATTTAAGTTCTGTAAAATCTGAAAATAAAATTGAAAATGTTGAGGCTCATTTGAAGAGTGAAAATTTTGTAAAGAATACAGATACTGGATTAACTTCTAAAACAATAAATCAAATTAAGAATGTTGCACAGGAAGAAAAAATCAAACCAGAAGTTCAGACAGAAATTAAAGCAGAAAATAAAATTAATATAAATGCATTTGAGGATTTAATTGCAATTTGTTCAAAAAAAAAAGAGATCAAACTTAAATACGAGTTAGAAAAAAATGTTAACCTTGTAAAATTTGAAAAAAGTAGAATTGAAATATCTTTTAATGAAAGTTTAGATAAAGATTTTGTAAAAGATTTATCATCAAAGCTTTTTGAATGGACCGGTGAAAGATGGATTATTACGTTTAGTAAATTAAAAGGGCAAATGTCAGTAAAAGATAAAGAAAAAAATGTAAAAAAACAGTTAATGTATGAAATGAAAAATTCAGAAATATTTAAAAGTGTGATTGATAAATTTCCTGATGCCGAATTAATAGATGTAAATTCAAACAAAGATGGAGTTGATAATGACTGATTTTAGTAAAATTTTAGATAAAGCAAAAGAACTTGAGGCAAAAATGAAAGAAAGCCAACAAAAGATTAAGGAAATTAGAGTTGAAGGAGTTTCGGGTTCAAATTCTGTAAAGATAACTTTGGATGGAGAGGGAGAGATGCAAACAATAAAGTTATCTGATGAAATTATGAAAGAGGACAAAACCATAATTGAAGATTTAATTGTTGCAGCACATAATAGTGCTAAATCTCAACTTAAATCAAAAACAACTGAGGAAATTTCAAAAGCAACTGGAGGTTTTGGAATTCCTGGTTTTAAATGGCCTTTATAATAGATGCAAAACATCAGTGAGATAGAAGAATTAATTAAATTAATTTCAAAACTTCCAGGTTTAGGTCCCAAATCAGCTAAAAGAATTGTTTTAAAATTAATAAATAATCGTGACGAACTTGTAAAACCTATGGCAAATACATTGGCGCAAGTTTATAAAAATGTAGTTAGATGTAATTCATGTGGTGCATTAAAGTCAAATTCAAATGGATGCCTAAATTGTGAGAACACAAAAGAAAAATATAATAAAATTTGTGTAGTAGAGGATATTGCAGACCAATGGTCGATTGAAAATTCAAATATATTTCAGGGCTATTTTCATATTTTAGGAGGGACAATTTCTTCAGTTGGCCAAAGAAAAGAAGATTTGTTAATTAACTCATTAGTTGAAAGAGTTAATAGAGATAAAATTGAAGAGGTAATTCTTGCAACTAGTGCAACAGTAGAAGGTCAAACAACCGCATATTATATTCAAGATAGTCTAAAAAATTTAGATGTTAAAATTACTAAATTAGCACAAGGTTTACCAGTAGGAGGAGAGATTGAAAGTCTAGATGATGGGACTTTATTTTCTGCTTTTAAAAATCGATCTAATTTGGTTTCGAACTCAGATTAGATTTTTTTTTTAACCTATTTAAATGAAGTAATGGTTCAGTATAACCTGAAGGTTGCTCTTTACCTTTAAAAACTAAATCACACGCCGTTTGAAACGCTATTGAGTTTTCATAATCACCACTCATTTTAATATATAGTGGATCATCTTTGTTTTGGTCATCTACTATTTTAGCCATCTCTTTCATTATTTCAGTTACTTGTATTTTTGTTGTAATTCCATGATGAATCCAGTTTGCTATATGTTGGGATGAAATTCTAAGAGTGGCTCTGTCTTCCATCAAGCCAATATTATTAATATCAGGAACTTTTGAACAACCCACACCTTGATCGACCCATCTTACAACATAACCCAATAAGGTTTGCGCTGAATTAGAAATTTCTTTGTTTATATCTTCCACAGACCAATTTGGTCTGTCTGCTATTGGGATTGTTAAGAGATCATCAAGCTTAGCTGGTTCTCTATCAATTATTTTTTTTTGCTCATTAAAAATATTTATTTCATGATAATGTAAAGCATGTAACGCAGCTGCTGTGGGTGATGGGACCCATGCGCAGTTTGCACCTGCTTTTAAGTGCCCTGTTTTTTGCTCCATCATATCTTTCATTTTGTCGGGCATTGCCCACATTCCTTTTCCAATTTGAGCTTTACCAGAAAAGCCACAACTTAAACCAATATCAACATTGTTATTCTCATATGCATTAATCCATTTAGACGATTTCATATCACCTTTTTTAATCATCGGACCAGCTTCCATTGATGTATGCATTTCATCACCAGTTCTATCTAAGAATCCAGTATTAATGAAAAAAACTCTGTTTTTAAGACTTCTAATACATTCCTTTAAATTCACTGATGTTCTTCTCTCCTCATCCATAATACCAATCTTACAAGTGTATTTAGGTAAATTTAGAACTTCCTCAACTTTAGTAAAAATTAAATCTGTAAATGCCGTCTCGTCTGGACCATGCATTTTAGGTTTTACAATATAAACTGATCCAGTTCTTGAATTATTTTTATTTTTAATATCATGTAGTGCGGCTGCTGTAGTTATAAACGCATCCATAATACCTTCAGGTATCTCACTTCCATCACTCAATAAAATTGAAGGGTTGGTCATAAGATGACCAACGTTTCTTACAAGCAAAAGACTCCTACCATGTAATTTTAAACCTTTACCATCTTTTGATATATAACTTCTGTGTGGATTTAATTTTCTCTCAAATAATTTCCCTTCTTTTTCAAATTTTGACTTAAGATCTCCTTTCATTAGACCTAGCCAATTTCGATAACAGATAATTTTATCTTCTGAGTCAACTGCCGCTACACTATCTTCATTATCACAAATTGTTGACACTGCTGACTCTAGTATTATGTCACTAATACCTGCATGATCTTGTTGGGCAGCAAAAGCTCTCGAGTCTTTTAAAATTTCAATATGTAAATTATTATTTTTTAGAATAATTGCAGATGGATTATCGCTTTCACCTCTATGTCCAACAAATTTATTTTCGTCTTCCAAATCAAAAATATCAGCACCTTTTAAAACTTTTAATTTTCCAAATTTTACAGCAAAGCTTGTAATTTTATTCCAACTCAATCCAGCTAACGGAAAATACTTATCTAAAAAATCTCTCCCATATTTTATAACCATTTCACCTCTTAGAGGGTCATATCTTTCAGACACACTATCTTCAGACTGTTCAATTACATCCGTACCATAAAGACTATCATATAAACTCATCCATCTTGCATTCGCAGCATTTAATGCATATCTTGCATTCATGACAGGTACAACCAACTGAGGGCCTGCTATACTTGCAATTTCTTCATCGACATTTTCAGTTTCTATTTTAAAATCAGGCCCCTCATTTTTTAAATAACCAATTTCTAATAAAAATTTTTTATACTCATCTAAATTAAATTCTTTCCCTTTATTTTTGATATGCCAATCATCAATTTTATTTTGTAAATTTTCTCTAAATTTAATTAATTCTTTATTTTTTGGTGCAAGCTCATCAAGGGTTTTTTCCATACCCGACCAAAAATTTTCTGAAGATACATTTGTATTCTTTAATAATTCATCATTTACAAAGTTTGATAGCTTTTCAGATACTTTTAAATTATTAATTTTAATGTATTTTTCTTGCATAGCACTTAAGTTCGTACCCCATCTGTATTTTTGCCTGAGAGCTTTACTCCTTCGGCGGAAATCAATCTCTTTCCAGAGTGTTATGCTTTAATCGGTCCTTTTGCCTGAGAGTTTCCGGGGTGGTTGCTCCTTCGGCGCTATAACTATAAATAGTCTCTCCCGATAGTGAATTTGTATCTGTTAAATGATTTAAGTCAATTAATAAGAATTACTCATTATTTGATATCATTTTATTGCCTTTTTTGTATTTTAACCATCCGCTATAAATAAAACATGAAAAATTATCTAAATTTTGAAACAGAAATTAAAGATCTAGAAAGTGAACTTGAAAAATTAAAAGATCCCTATAATCAGGAGGGATTGTCAGAAGTAGATACGCAAAAAATTTCAAGTACTCAAAATGAAATAGATGAAAAATTAAAAAATATTTATTCCAATTTAGATCCTTGGCAGACTACAATGGTTGCTCGCCACGAAGATAGACCTAAAGCAAAATTTTTTATTGATAATTTATTTGACGATTTTATTTCATTATCAGGGGATAGGTATTACGGAGAAGATAAATCAGTGCTAACTGGATTTGCAAAGTTCAATGGAAAATCTGTTTTAGTTATAGGTCAAGAAAAAGGAGAAGATCTAGATAGCAGAATAGAAAGAAATTTTGGAATGATGAGGCCAGAGGGTTATAGAAAAACTATAAGATTAATGAACTTAGCGAACAAATTTAATATTCCCATAATCTCTTTTATCGATACCCCAGGAGCATACCCAGGTGTAGGGGCTGAAGAACGAGGACAAGCAGAGGCGATTGCAAAATCAATCGAGTGCTGTATGGAGCTTAAAGTTCCAACAATTGCAATAATTATAGGTGAGGGTGGTTCTGGTGGAGCAATAGCATTAGCCTCATCAAACAAAGTTCTTATGCTAGAAAATGCAATCTACTCAGTAATATCTCCAGAGGGATGTGCAACTATTCTATGGAGAGATCCAAAAAAAATGCTTGATGCTGCAAAAGCTATGAAGCTTTCAGCTAAAGATTTACTTAAGTTAAAAGTTATTGATGAAATAATTGACGAACCATTAGGTGGTGCACACAGAGATAGAGATATAATATTAAACAATGTCAGACAAACTTTAACAAAAAATTTAAATTATTTTGATGAATTATCCTCAGAAGAAATAATGACTGAGAGAAAAAATAAATTTCTCAAAATTGGAAGAAATGATGGTTTTATGACTAGTACTGAAGATTTAAGTACATTAAGTATTAAGAAAAATAATTTGGATCAAATTTTTAAATCAAAAAAAATATTATTAGCAGTTATTGGTGGATTAATTTTAGTTTCTGCAATTTTTTTATTAATTTAAATTTTATAAAGCACCGCAGCAGTGTTTAAATTTTTTACCAGAACCACAATGACATGGCTCATTTCTCCCAATTTTTTTATTTTTTGCAATTTCTTTATATTTATCCTCTCTATTGATTTCGTCATTTTGATTTGTTTCAGTTACAACTTTTAAGTTCATAAGGATTGTTAAATAATCTAACTTTAATTTTTCTAAAAGGTTTGAAAATAATTCAAATGCTTCTTTTTTATATTCAACTAATGGATCTCTTTGACCATAAGATCTTAACCCTATAACTTGTCTTAATTGCTCCAAATATTGGATATGTGATTTCCAATTAAGATCGATTGATTGAAGAAAAATTCTTTTTTCAATTTCTTTTGCATGATCCTCACCTAGAAGTTTAATCCTATCGTTTCTTGTTTCTTGAAATTTATTAGAAATCTTTTCTTTAAAATCCTTATCTTTTGCCTCTATTAAATCTTTAAATTCAGTTTCTTCAAAACTTTTTCCAATTATTTGCTTAGTTTTATTATTAAATTCATTACTTTTAGGATTGGATAAATTTGAAATTTTTAACTTTATCAAATCATCAGATATTTCTTTTAAAAATTCATTTGAATAATCAAAGATATTCTCACTGTTCATCGCATTTTTCCTTTGTGAAAACACAACATGCCTTTGATCATTAAGAACATTATCAAATTTGATAAGTGTTTTTCTTATGTCAAAATTTCTAGCTTCTACTTTCTGCTGTGCTCTCTCTAATGCTTTATTAATCCATGGATGATCAATACTTTCACCGTCTTTAAGTCCAAGTTTTTCGAGCATACTATTCATAGATTCTGATCCAAAAATTCTCATTAAATCATCCTCTAGACTAACGTAAAATACAGAACTACCTTCATCTCCTTGTCTTCCAGATCTTCCTCTAGCCTGGTTATCCACTCTTCTAGATTCCATTCTCTCTGTACCAATTACAAATAAACCACCTAATGATTTAATTTTATCTTTATTTATTTTAAGTTGGT
The DNA here is from genome assembly GCA_902591695.1 of uncultured Pelagibacteraceae bacterium. Classification (GTDB taxonomy): domain Bacteria; phylum Pseudomonadota; class Alphaproteobacteria; order Pelagibacterales; family Pelagibacteraceae; genus Pelagibacter. The sequence goes on from CACJBQ010000012.1 coordinate 19,960, forward strand.
CTTCTGGAATAGAACCTTTTTTACCACCAAGTTGAATATCAACTCCTCTTCCTGAAATACTTGTTGTAATAATTAATGAATTCTCTTTTCCTGCATTTGCAATTATCTCTGCTTCATTTTCGTGATTTTTTGCATTTAAAACTACATGGTCAATATTTTTTTTATTTAATAAATTTGAATAAACTTCAGATTTATTAATGCTAGAGGTAAATACTAAAATAGGTTGACCTAATTTGTTTCTTTCAATTATTTTTTCTATAATTGCATCATTCTTTTCTTTTTCTGTTCTAAAAATTAAATCATTAAAATCCTTTCGGATCATTTCTTTATTTGTTGGAATAACAACAACAGGTAGATTGTAAATTTCAAAAAATTCCTCAGACTCCGTAGCGGCTGTACCAGTACAACCAGATATTTTTTTATAAAGTTTAAAATAATTCTGATAAGTTATTGAAGCCAATGTTTGGTTTTCAGCCTGTACTTGAATTTTTTCTTTAGCTTCTAGCGCTTGATGCAAACCATCACCAAAACGTCTGCCTTCTAAGATTCTTCCAGTGAGTTCATCAATAATTTTAAGACTTCCATCTTTAACAATATAGTCTCTACCTTTTTCAAACAAATGGTTTGCACGTAAAGCTTGATTGACATGATGTACTAAATGTAAATTTTCTGGATCATAAAAATTATTATTTTTTAAAATACCAGCATTAGAAAAGATTTTCTCTACATTAGTAATTCCATCATTTGTTAGTAGGACGCTTTTTTCTTTTTCATCTATTTCGAAGTCTTTGTTGTTTAGAGTTCTAATTGTTTTATCAATTGCTATGTATTGGGCTGTTTTATCCTCTGCTGCACCTGATATAATCAAAGGTGTTCTAGCCTCGTCTATCAAACATGAATCAATCTCATCAACTATTGCAAAATTATGTTCTCTCTGGACCATTTGCTTTTCAGAAAATTTCATATTATCTCTCAGATAGTCAAAACCCAATTCACTGTTAGTTGCATATGTTATGTCACAGCTATAGTTTCTTTTACGTTCCTCATCATCTTGATAGTTGTTAATAAATCCAGAACTAAGACCTAAGAAATTATATATTTCTCCCATCTCTATCGAATCTCTTTTTGCAAGATAATCATTAACCGTTACTATATGAACACCTTTACCGCTTAATGCATTTAAGTAAGCAGCAAGTGTTATGGTTAAAGTTTTTCCTTCTCCAGTTCTCATTTCAGCAATTTTGCCCTCATGTAGGGCCACACCTCCTATTAACTGAACGTTAAAGTGTCTTTCGTTTCGTGTTCGTTTGGCAGCTTCTCTGACTAAAGCAAAAGCTTCTGGAAGTAACTTATCTAAAGTTCTTCCATCTTTTATCTGATTTTTAAATTCATTAGTTTTTTTTGGAAATTCGTCGTCATTTAAATTTTTAAAATTATCCTCATGTAAGTTTATTTTTTCAACAATTTTACCAATTCTATCTAGCTCTTTTTGATTGCTAGATTTGATAAATTTTGTAATTAAATTTAATGGGTTAAACATGACTATTTGATTTATTCTTTACTTATATTGTTTAATATATGTATTAAATAAATAATTTAAACAATATGGGAATTAATTTAACAAATTTTTTATCATCTCAATCAAAAAATACTAAAATGATTGATTTTCAGGACCTTGACCATTTAGATGGTCTTTCAATTTCAGTTGTTTCAGCAAATTTATATAAAGATATCAGAGATGATTTAACAATGTTCTATTTCAGAGAAGGTGCAAATTATGCTTCTGTTTATACACAGTCAAAAATAGTATCTGAAAATATAAAATGGAATATCAATCAAAGACCAAAAAAAATATATTCTCTAATTGTAAACACAAGAAACGCGAATGCTTTCACTGGAAAGCAAGGGTATGAAAGTTTAAAAAAAATAGCAGATATAACTGTTAAACAATTAAATAAAAAACAAGAAGAAGACGAAGAGAATCCAAAGAAAATTACTTCAAAGAATATAATATTTGGTTGTACTGGTACTATTGGAGAAATTTTTCCATATGAAAAAATTTCTAACAATATTCCAAATTTAATAAAAAAAATTACTTATACTCAAAATAAATTTATTTGGATGAAGGCAGCACTTGCAATCATGACCACGGATACAAAGCCAAAATTAGCTATGGAGGAATGTTATATTGGAAGTGAAAAAGTAAAAATATATGGAATTGCTAAAGGTTCAGGAATGATACATCCGAATATGGCTACAACACTTGCATATATATTTACTGATGCAACTTTATCTAATGAAGTTTTAGGAAAGCTATTAAAAAAAAATATAACCAATACATTTAATGCAATTTCTTGTGATGGAGATACCAGCACCAATGATATGGCAACTATATTTGCAACTAATGAAGTTAAAAATTCTCAAGTAAAAAGTGTGAATGAAAATAAAATTAAAAATTTTGATAAAGCATTAAATAATGTTCTTTTGAATTTGGCCAAAAGAATAGTTTCAGATGGTGAAGGAGCATCAAAATTCGTAACAATAAATGTTAGTAAGTGTAAAAATGAAATAGATGCAAAAAAAATTGCTTTCTCAGTTGCAAATTCTCCATTAGTAAAAGCTGCAATCGCTGGAGAAGATCCAAATTGGGGACGGGTTATAATGGCAATCGGTAAAGCAGGACCTAAAATTAATCTAAAAAAATTATTAATTAAGTTTGGGAATATATTAATTGTAGAGGGTGGGAAACTTAATCAAATTTATGATGAAAAGCAAACAGCAAACTACATGAAATCTGAAAATATAGAAATAAATATTGAAA
>CACJBQ010000013.1 GCA_902591695.1 uncultured Pelagibacteraceae bacterium
TTTTTCTCTTTATTTTCAACATGGTAAACAAAAATCCTAGGAAGATACAAAAGACCAGCCATCCAAGAAATGGCTGCAATCAAATGCAAAGATTTAAATAATAAATACCAGTTCATATATCAAATATTTCTTTCAATTAAGGATTTTAATAAAGAGATGTGATCATCACTATCATTTAAGCAGGGAACCATATCAAAATTTTCTCCTCCGGCACTAATGAAACTCTCTTTACCCTGAATTAAAATTTCCTCCAGAGTCTCTACACAGTCAGATGAAAAGCCTGGGCAAATTGTAAGAACATTTTTAATACCTTCTTTAGGTAAGTTTTCTAAAGTCTTATCAGTATATGGTTGAAGCCATTCTTGTGGGCCAAATCTTGATTGAAATGTAGTTTTAATTTTAATTGAACTAAATTTTTCTGAAATCAGTCTTGTCGTTTTATGACAATAACAGTGATAAGGATCACCTTTATCAAAATATTTTTTTGGTATCCCATGATAAGAGGCTATAATAAGATCTGGTTTCCACTCTATTTCATTAAGTTTTTTGTTAATAGAATTAACAATTGCATCAATATAAAGAGGATCAGATTCGTAATGTGGTATTATTTTTAAAGAGGGTTGCCATCTCATTTTCATTAAGGTTCTATAAACTTCATCACAAACTGTTGCTGTAGTAGCAGCAGCATACTGTGGATAAAGAGGGAGTATGACTAAATTTTCACAGCCCATTTCATGTAATTTATAAATATTGCTTTTAATACTGGGATTTCCATATCTCATTGCGAAATTTATAATGATATTTTTTTTAAAAATTGAATTTGAGATTTTTTCACTTTGCTTTTTTGTATAATAAAGAAGTGGAGACATATTTTCGTCTTTCATCCATATTTTCTTATAAGCTTTGGCTGTTTTGGAAGGTCTAAAATTTAAAATAAAAATATTTAAAATTATTTGCCAAATCAAAGGGTTTACTTCGATAACCCTTCTATCAGAAAGAAATTCTCTTAAATATTTTCTTATATCAAGCCAACTGGTGGAGTCGGGTGTGCCTAAATTAATTATCAGAACACCTGTTTTGCCGAATTTTATAGGAGGATGATTTTTTTCTATCATTTAAAATCTCTTACAATTTTAATTAAGTTCTCTAACATTTCTGGATTGGTCTCCGGCAAAATGCCGTGTCCAAGATTAAATATATATGGATGATCTTTAAAGATTTCCAAATAATTAGAAGCTTCTTTTTTCAAAGTTTCTTTATCCGTTAATAAAATTTTAGGGTCTAAACCGCCTTGAATAGGTATTTTTATATCTCTAAGTATTTTTTTAGGATCAACGTTATAATCAATGCTAACAGCATCAGGTTTAACAATATCACAAAATTCTTTATAATTTTTTATTTCTCTTGGGAAGCATATCACAGGCACATTTAAAGATTTTACATAATTTACTAAATTTAAAGTTGGGGTATAAACATAATTAGGTAAATCTTTTTCATCTAATAGACCTGCCCAACTATCAAATATTTGGATTATGTTTGCGCCATTATCAATTTGATTTTTGATATGCACTTTTAAAAATTTTTCAATAATTAATAAAAGTCTATTTATTATAAATTCATCTTTGAAAAAATTTTCTTTTAAATTTTTTTTAGGTGACTGTTGATTGATCATATAAACCAATAATGTCCAAGGTGCTCCAACAAAGCCTATAGTATTTTTATTTTTTAAAATATTGTTTGAGCTAACTTTTTTTATTGCCTTATATATACGATGTATTTTTTCTACAAAGTCAATTTCATCTGTCTTAGCAATATCATTTAGATTTAATTCACCTAATCTTGGACCAAAGTTTTTTTCAAATTCTACTTTTTGACCTAACCCATAAGGAAGCATTAAGATATCTGAAAATATTATTGCAGCGTCCAAATCAAATCTTTTTAAAGGTTGCATGGTTATTTCTGAAGATAAATCATCATTTAAACACAGATTGATAAAATCAGGATTTTCTTTTCTAATTTCTCTAAATTCTGGCAAATATCTTCCAGCTTGCCTCATTATCCATATAGGTTTCAAAGTAGTATCTTTGTTAGTTATCACTTTGTTTAAAGGTTTCATAAATAAGTATTATTAATTATTGTAGTTTTAGTATATCTTGTGAATAAAGGTGATTAATTTTTATAAACATTATATTCACAATTTACCAACATGTTATCTGAATAAAATTGTTTAAAATGAAGCTTTTTTTACCATATTAATTTCTGTGGATTGTTTTACCCTATTTATTATTAATGTTAATAAATAGATGTTTTTACAAGGTTAATTTAAAATGTTTTAAATTGTGTAATTTAATTAAAATATTACAAATTTATTAACAATTTATTCATGAGTAATACATATCAAATATATTTAATTTCCGACTCAACGGGCGAGACCTTAGATAGAATATTTTTGGCCCTGAAGGCTCAATTTTTAAATATAGAATATAAGGTTCACTCTTACTCTTTTACAAGAACGGAAAATCAAATTTTAAAAATTTTAGAAGATGCAGAAAAAAACTCAAATGCGATAATTTTATATACTATTGTAGACAACAACCTGGCCAAATACTTAGCAAATGTAAGTGAAGATAAAAAAATCCCATGTTTTGGTGTTCTTGGCAACTTAATATTGAATTTTTCAAAAATCCTTAATCAGAAAGCAACTCATGAACCAAGCGGCCAACACATATTGAATGAAGAGTACTATGATAGGATTGAAGCAATTCAATTTACAATGAACCATGATGATGGAAATTTAATAAACGAAGTACAAAAATCAGACATTATCCTTGTTGGAGTAAGCAGAACAAGTAAAACACCTACATCTATTTACTTAGCCAACAAAGGTTTTAAAACCTCTAATATTCCTTTAGTAAATGAAAATTCATTACCAGAGGTGCTTAAAAAAAATCCAAAAATGACCTGTGTTGTCGGACTAAGCACTGAACCAGAAAGGTTGGTTGATTTAAGAAAAAATAGAATGACTTCTTTAAAAGAAACAGAAAACATTCAATACACAGATCTAGAAAATATAAAAAAAGAGGTTTTAGAGGCAAAAAAGACATTTCAAAAATACAAATGGCCGCTTATAGATGTAACTAGAAAATCTGTTGAAGAAACAGCTGCTTCTATAATTAAGATTCACGAAATATATTTAAACAATGCAAAATAAAATTATTCTTGCCTCAAAAAGCAAGGTTAGAAAAGAAATTTTAGATAAAAATAATATCAAAAGTGATGTTATGCCATCAAATGTGGACGAGGATATAGTTAAAGAGAGCCTAATTAAAGAAAAAGCAACACCAGAAATTATATCAAAAAATCTAGCAGAGTTAAAAGCAAACAAAGTTAGTATGAAAAAAACTGATGAAATCGTTTTAGGAGCAGACAGCGTGATAGACTTGAATGGTGAATTAATATCGAAGCCGGAAACCAGAGAAGAGGCGATGAAAATATTAAAGAAACTCAATGGTAAGTCACATTTTTTAATAAGTTCTGTTTGTGTATCAAAAAATGGATCAATGATTTGGAATCACACCGATAAAGCTAAACTTTCAATGAAAAATTTATCTGATAATGAGTTAAAAAATTACTTATCAAAAATACCTGACGAAACACTTTATGCATACAATGTTTACCAAATTGAGGGTATAGGCAGAAATTTGTTTACAAGCATAGAGGGGGACGAAGATACAATTATGGGTCTTCCTGTTAAAAAAATTAAGGAATACATAAGCTCATTGTAATGAAAAAATATTTTGTAATTGGTAACCCCATTAATCATTCTTTATCACCCAAACTCCACAATTATTGGCTTAAAGAAAATAACATTGATGCTGTTTATGATAAAAAAAAAATTGATGATAAAGAATTACAAACTATAATTTCAGAGGTCAAAGAAAAAAAAATAAAAGGCATCAACGTTACCGTTCCATATAAAAAAGCAGTAATTCCTTATTTAGACAAATTAAGCCCAGAAGCAGAACAAACACAATCAGTAAATACAATAATTTTAACAGAGGACACTTTAGTGGGATACAATACAGATATACCCGGTTTTACTAAGGCAATTAAACATTTAAATTTTAATATTGAAGGTAAAAAAATTTTTATTTTAGGTGCTGGAGGAGTTGTTCCTTCTATAATTTTTGCTTTAAATAAAATGAATGCTTCAGAAATAATTATTTCTAACAGGACCAGGCGAAAAGCAGACGATTTAAAATCTCAATTTAAAAGTATAAATGTTATAAATTGGGGAAATATACCAAAGTTTGATATGATAATTAATGCTACGAGTCTTGGTCTTAACAATGAAGCTATAAATCTTAATTTTTCTGATGTTGGGGACAACAAACTATTTTATGATGTAATTTATAATCCGAATGAAACTAATTTTTTAAAAGAAGGGAAAAAACTTGGCAATAAATCAGAAAATGGAAAATTAATGTTTATTTACCAGGCTTTTGAGGCATTTAAAATGTGGCATGGAGTCGAACCAGAAATAAATAATGAAGTTTTTAAACTTTTAGATAATGATTAGAATAGGAATCTTGGGGGCAATTGGTGCTGGTAAAAGTTATGTTTCAAATAATTTTGGTTATCCAGTTTTTAATGCCGATCTTGAAGTATCTAAACTTTATAAAAAAAATAAAAAAATATTTTTTAAACTAAATAAAGCATTACCAAAATATATATACTCTTTCCCAATAGATAAAAATGAAATCACAAAAGCAATACTTAGCAACAATTCTAATTTAAAAAAAATATTAAAGATAGTTCATGAAGAAATAAGAAAGAAAATGAACATTTTTTTAAAAAAAAACAAAAATAAAAAAATAGTTATTTTGGATATCCCTCTATTTTTAGAAAATAAAATTTACAATAAAAAAAGGGATTTGCTTGTTTTTGTTGACTCACCTAGAAAAATAATAAAAAAAAAACTTAAAAAAAGACCAAATTTTAATAATAAATTATTTAAAAAATTTGAAAAACTTCAATTCACACCCGCATACAAGAAAAGTAAAGCAGAATTTATAATTAAAAACAAATTTACAAAAAAATCTGTTAATGTTGGAATAAAAAATGTTTTAAATAAAATATTGTAAATGAAAGAAATTGTCTTAGATACTGAAACAACCGGGATATCAACAAAAGAAGGTCACAGAATTGTTGAAATAGGATGTATTGAATTAGAAAACTTAGTTCCAACGAAAAATAAATTTCATTGTTATTTGAATCCAGAAAGAAAAGTTTCCGAGAAAGCTCTAGAAGTTCATGGATATACTGATGAATTTTTATCTAACAAAAAAAAATTTAAAGAAATAGTCAATGATTTCCTTTTTTTCGTGAAAGACAAAAAGTTAATAATCCATAACTCAGAATTTGATATTGCACATATAAATCATGAGCTATCAATTTTGGGCTTAAAACATTTAGAAAACGAAATAACCGATACTTTGATTTTAGCTAGAAACAAATTTCCCGGATCATCCGTTAGTCTTGATGCATTGTGTAAACGTTATAATGTTGATAATTCAAAAAGAACACAGCATAATGCATTAATAGACTGTGATCTTTTAGCAAAAGTTTATATAAATTTAATTGATCAAAAAGAACCAACTTTAAACTTTGAAAATCAAAATTATGTAGTTAATCAAAATTCTAAGCTAACACCTTATTTTAAAAAAGTTATAGATATAACTGATGAAGAAAAAAAGTGTCATAAGGAATATTTGTCAAACAATCTTAAAAAAAATTTTTTTTAATTTTTATTTTTTTTATAAAGTTCATCAAAATCAATTTTCTTATTAAAAGTTAATTCTGGGTATCCAGATCCTTGAAGAACATTTAAAAAAATCTTTTCTAATTCTGGATATATTTCATTCTGAAGATCACTCAAAATAACTTTGGCTAATTCATTTCCTTTTAAATCTTCGTTAAGTCTTATTACGGTTACAAAAATCATTTCAAAGAAAGATTTTTTCGTATTTTGAGTTTTGTCCGAGTAACCTAATGTTGTTTCTACTTGATAAATTTTATCTTTAAGTGTTTTGGTTTTTATATCAATATTTAGTGTATAGTTTGAGATGTTATCTTTTACAAAAAGATAAGTATCTATATCAGGTGTTTCACTAGACATATCTTTTACAAATTTTGCTAAAACTTTATATTTTTCTGTCATTGTCATCTTCTATATCTTCAAAATCTCCATCTATGTAATCATTTTTTAGATTATTTTGCTTTTTATATTTTTTTGTCAATTTTCCAAAAATTATTTTTCGACTAATAGGGAAAATTAATAAAAAACCGACTACATCTGTAAAGAACCCTGGTATTATTAAAAGTACTGCTGCGAAAGCTATAGCTGCTCCAGAAATTACTTCATAAGTTGGAGATTGATTTTTACTTAATTGTAAAAAACCTGATTTTAGTGTGTTTAATCCCTCATATTTTGCATAGTAGACTCCTACAATGGCAGTTATGAAAATAAGCAAAATAGTTGTAATTGCTCCTATTTGTGAGCCAATTTTTATTAATAGATAAATTTCAATTATAGGTATTAAAATAATTCCTAAAAGTATTGTGTTCATTTGTCCTTAATCTAAATTGCTGGTTGAAATTAATCAACAGAGTAATTACTATTAACATATGAATTACAGCTTTGAATATATCGATATAATTTTGCTAGCAATGATAGCTGGATTTATTTTTCTTAGATTAAGAGGGATTCTTGGAAAAAAAACTGGTTTTGAAGGAAAGGCTCCTGCGCAGTTTGAAGAAATATTGAAAACTGTAAAGCAAAAAGAGACTAAGAAAATTAATGAAAATTTTGATGATAAAGCACAAGAGGAATTTTTAAAAGGAGCTAAAATTGCATATGAAACTGTCATTACAGATTTTAGCGATAACGACAACAAAATAACAACCAGTAGACCACTACTTAATAATGAAATTTACAATCAATTTAATCAAGCACTTAAAGAAAGAAGTTCAAGAGGACATTTTGCAGAGATTACTTTTATAGGAGTTAATTCTGCAAAAATAAAAGAGCATAAAAAAATTGGTAAAATATTGAATGTAACTGTAGACTTTATAGCAGAAGTAATTACATGCATCAAAGACAAGGATAAAAAAATTGTGTCTGGAGATCCAGAAAAAGTTAAAAAAATTTATGACACATGGGTATTTTCCCGAGACACAACATCTGTCAATCCAAATTGGCAGCTTGTAAATATATTAACATAATTGAACAATAATATTTCAGATAAAGACAAGAAAGACTGGGATAATTTTATTAATAGTAAAGAAAAGGTTCCAAATAAAGATATTAAATTTAAAGATAGAAAAAATTTCAAAATAAGATCTATAGATTTACATGGTTATACTCTAGATGAAGCAAATAAATCCATAGAAGATTTTATAAAAAAAGCTTTTTCTGAAAATGTTAACAAATTAATTGTTGTTACGGGAAAGGGTCTTCATTCAGAGAATGAAAAAGATCCATATGTTTCAAAAGACCTCGGTATCTTAAAATATTCTGTTCCAGAATTTATTACTAATAATGCCAGTTTAATGAACATTATAAATGAAATAACAGATGCTAAAATAGAGGATGGAGGTGGAGGTGCGTTCTATATTTTTTTAAAAAAAAATAAATCTATAAAATAAATTTTGAAAGATCAGTATCTTTTACTAAATTATCTAAGTTTTTATTAATATATTCTTTATTAATAATTATTTTTTCTCCTGCTCTGTCAGTAGCTGTAAAGCTTATTTCATCTAAGATTTTCTCAATAATAGTATGTAATCTTCTAGCACCAATATTTTCAACAGTAGCGTTTACCTCGGAGGCAATATTTGCAATAGTATCTATACCATCATCTGAAAATTCAAGATCGACATTTTCAGTTTTTAAAAGAGCCACATATTGTTTAATTAAACTAAAGTCAGGTTCTCTTAAAATTCTTTTAAAATCTTCACTTGTTAACGCTTCAAGTTCGACTCTAATAGGTAATCTTCCTTGTAATTCTGGTAGCAGATCAGAAGGTTTTGCAAGTTGAAATGCTCCAGATGCAATAAATAAAATATGATCTGTTTTTATTGGACCATGTTTCGTATTAACAGTTGTTCCCTCAATCAAAGGTAATAAATCTCTCTGTACACCTTCTCTAGAAACATCTCCACCAACCCTGTCAGTTCTTGCTGAAATTTTATCTATTTCGTCCAAAAATACTATTCCGTTGTTTTCTGTTGATAGTTTCGCTGCTTTTATAATTTTATCTTGCTCAATTAATTTATCAGATTCATCATTAATCAAAATTTCATGAGACTCCTTGACAGTCATTTTCTTCTTCTTTTCTTTATTGCCCATAGATTTTCCAATCATTTCACCAATGTTAATCATTCCAACATTAGCCCCAGGCATCCCAGGAATTTCGAAGGAAGCACCACCTGAACCAGTATCACTAACTGCTATTTCAATTTCGTTGTCATCTAAATCACCGTTTCTTAATCTTTTTCTAAAACTTTCTCTTGTAGCTAAACTTGCTTTTTTTCCAACCAATGCATCTAAAACTTTTTCCTCTGCAGCTTTTTGAGCTTGTGCAAAAACTTCTTTTCTTTTTTTTACTTTTTCCATTGAGATTGCAATCTCAATTAAATCTCTGACAATTTGCTCAACATCCCTTCCAACATATCCAACTTCTGTAAATCTTGTGGCTTCAACTTTTACAAATGGAGCTTCAGCTAATTTTGACAATCTTCTAGAAATCTCCGTTTTTCCAACACCAGTTGGTCCAATCATTAAAATATTTTTTGGTAAAACTTCGTTTTTCATTTCACCTTTAAGAGCTTGTCTTCTCCATCTGTTTCTTAAAGCAACAGCGACAGCTCTTTTTGCTTTGTTTTGTCCAACTACAAACCTGTCTAATTCTGAAACTATTTCCCTAGGTGACAAAGAGCTAACTAAAGAAGCCTCCTCGTTTTTATTTTTATCTTTTGGGTGAAGTTGTGTTACGTTTGAATTGTCCATTATATTTTTTCAATTTTAACATTATCATTAGTAAATACACATATATCCGCTGCAACTTTAATTGCTTTTTTTGCAACTTCTTCAGCAGACATACTGCCTTCCATTAAAACTTTTCCTGCAGCTAGAGCGTAATTTCCACCCGAACCTATCCCGATTACATCCCCTTCAGGTTCAAGTACATCACCAGTTCCAGAAATGATATAACTGTTACTTTTATCTCCAACAGCCATCAATGCCTCTAATCTTCTTAGATATTTATCAGTTCTCCAATCTTTTGCTAGTTCAACAGCAGCTCTTGATAAATTACCCGCATGTTTTTCTAATTTTCCTTCCAATCTTTCAAATAAAGTTAATGCATCCGCAGTTGATCCTGCAAACCCAGCAACCACATCTCTTTTTTCAATTTTTCTGACTTTCGAAGCTGTACTTTTAACAACAGTATTTCCCATACTTACTTGTCCATCACCAGCAACTACTACTTCATTATTTTTTCTAACTAGCACAATTGTTGTCATACTTAATAAATGGTAACTATTTTTGATACTTCAAGTGTCCAGACTGATATTGATATAGAGGTATTATGTATGTATACCATTAAAAATATATGGCTAGAAAAGGAAAAGTATCTCGAAAAACAAAAGAAACCAGCATCAATGTTGAAGTAAATATTGATGGTAAAGGTAAGTACCAAATTGACACTGGCATAGGATTTTTAGATCACATGCTTGAGCAGTTATCAAAGCATTCTTTAATTGATCTTAAAGTAAAAGCAAAAGGAGATACTCATATCGATCTTCATCACACTACAGAAGATACAGGTATTGCCATTGGTGAAGCTTTAAAAAAAGCTGCTAAAAAATTTGTAGGAATAAAAAGATATGCTCATAGAGTTATCCCGATGGATGAAACATTAACCAGAGTTGCTATTGATGTTTCAAATAGACCTTATTTAATTTGGAAAGTAAAATTAAAAGTCGAAAAACTTGGTGAGATGGATACAGAACTTTTTAAAGAATGGTTCCAAGCCTTCTCTCAATCTGCAGGTATTACTATGCACGTAGAAAATATTTATGGTGATAATAGCCACCACATTATTGAGTCTTGCTACAAAGGTCTAGCAAGATCATTAAGAGATGCTTTAGAGATGGATCCAAGAAATAAAAAAAGCATTCCGTCCACTAAAGGCTCATTATAAGTTTAATGAACGTTACAATTGTTGATTATAATTCGGGCAATATAAGCTCGGTAATAAACTCTTTTAAAGAGGTTGCTAAAGATAAAGTAAATATCGAAGTAACTTCAGATTTAAGTGAGATTAAATCTGCCGATAAAGTTGTTTTGCCAGGTCAGGGTTCGTTTAAAAGTTGTGTTGATGCGCTTAATAATATCAGTGGTTTGGTAGAAACTTTAAACGAGTTTGCCATTAACAATAAAAAACCACTGCTTGGAATTTGTGTTGGGCTTCAAATGTTTGCTGATGTTGGTTATGAAGAAACAGAAACCAAGGGTTTAGGCTGGATACCAGGTAAGGTAACAAAAATCAATAATCAAAATGGAAAGTATAAGCTTCCTCATATCGGTTGGAACCAAATAAACATTTTGAAAGATAGTAAAATTTTTAAAGATATAGATAATAAATCTCACATGTATTTTGTTCATAGTTATGAATTTGTACCAGAAGATAAAAACGTAATTTCAGCAACAACAGATTATTCATCAAATATCGTTTGCTCTATTGAAAAAGAAAATATCTTTGGAACACAATTTCACCCTGAAAAGAGTGATAAAATCGGACTTAAAATAATTGATAATTTTATAAAATTATAATGAGATCTATTTTATTTTTAATTATTTTATTAACTTTAAATTCTTGTGAGACTACCAAACAAATGAAATTAAATGAAAAAAACAAAAAACAAAAAAAAATAATGATGGATATAAATACTAAACCAAATATTAAAATTAAAAAATGAAAATATTTCCAGCAATAGATATAAAGGATAAAAAGTGTGTGAGGTTAGTTAAAGGAGATTTTGATAACAAAACTGAATACGAAATGTCCCCAGTCGAACAAGCTGGAAAATATAAGGATCATGGTTTTAAAAACTTACATGTCGTTGATTTAGACGGGGCTTTAACTGGAGTAACTGTAAATTTGGATATTATTCAAGAAATAGCTACTAAATTTGAACTTAAGATCGAAATTGGTGGAGGAGTAAGAAATTTTGAGAGTATTCAGAAATATACCGATGCTGGTGCTGAAAAAGTTATTTTAGGAAGTGCTGCTATAAAAGATAAAAATTTTTTAAAAGAGGCTTGTGAAAAATTTCCAAACAAGATTGCATTAGGTTTGGATGCTAAAGATGGGTATTTATCAGTTTCAGGCTGGAAAGAAAATTCAAACCAATTAACTCTAGATTATTTAAAAGAGGTAAATGATTTTGGTGCAAGCAGATTGATTTATACTGACATAAACAGAGATGGAATGAAGCAAAGTCCTAATTTTGAAGAGACAGTAAAAGTTGCTAATACATCCAATTGTCCAGTAATTATATCTGGTGGAGTCTCATCAATTGACGATATTAAAAAAGCTAAGGAGTTAAATAATAGTAATATAGAGGGTATAATAGTTGGAAAAGCTATCTATGATGGTGATATTAAATTAGACGAATTAGTGAAAGAATTAGATGCTTAAAAATAGAATTATACCATGTTTAGACGTTAAAAATGGACGTGTTGTTAAAGGAATTAACTTTGTTGATCTTCAGGATGCAGGTGATCCAGTCGAACAAGCTAAAATTTATTCTGATGGTGGAGCAGATGAAATTTGTTTTTTGGATATTACAGCTTCAAATGAAAATAGAGATACAATTTATGACGTTGTAGAGAAAACCTCAAAGAAATGCTTTGTTCCCCTGACAGTTGGAGGTGGTGTTAGAAGTGTTGAGGATATCAATAAACTACTGAACTGTGGTGCTGACAAAGTATCAATAAATACTGCTGCAGCTCAAAATCCAGAAGTAGTAGTAGAAAGTTCTAAAAAATTTGGTTCACAATGCATTGTTGTTGCAATAGATGCAAAAAAAAATGGAGATAAATGGGAAATTTTCACTCATGGTGGAAGAAATAATACAGGTATCAATGCAATTGAATTTGCAAAAACAATGGAAGACAGTGGAGCAGGTGAGCTTCTAGTTACTTCTATGGATCGAGATGGTACTCAAGTTGGTTATGATATTGAGCTTATGTTTAAGATATCTTCTATGGTAAATATTCCGGTTATTGCTTCAGGTGGAGTTGGAAACCTAGATCATCTAGTAGATGGAATTAAATTAGGAAATGCAAGCGCAGTTTTAGCGGCATCAATATTTCATTACGGCAAACATTCTGTAAAAGAAGCTAAGGAATATTTGGATTTAAAAGGAATTCCTGTTAGAATTTAATATGCTTAATACATTAGAAGACTTAATCAAACTTGCAAGGGACAGAAAATCTACACCTGTGGAAGGTTCATATACCAACAAATTGCTTACTGACAAATCGTTAAGCAAAGCAAAAGTTTTAGAAGAAGTTAATGAGTTGATTGAGGCTGTGGAGGAAAATTCTAATAAAATCCATGAAGCTGCAGATGTATTTTATCATTTGCTAATGTATCTTGAAGCAAATGATATAAAAATTGAAGAAGTAATGTCAGAGTTAGAAAAAAGAAAAAAATGAATTACGACGATAATAATATTTTTGCGAAAATTTTACGTGGAGAGATTCCTTGTAATAAAATTTATGAGGATGATTTTGTTTTATCATTTCATGATATTAATCCACAAAAAAAAATTCATGCTTTAGTAATTCCTAAAGGGAAATATATTGATTTAGATGACTTTAGCCAAAATGCTTCCAATGAAGAAATTGTAGGTTTAATAAAGGGTATTAATATAGTTACAAAAAAGTTAGGTATATCAACAGAAGTAGGCAAGGGCTATAGAGCTTTAGCAAATATCAGTGATCATGGTGGACAAGAGGTACCTCATTTACACTTTCATCTATTTGGAGGTGAACGAGTAGGAAAAATGGTTGAGTGACCGAAGAAGTTAAAAGAAATTATCTAGAAATTAATTCACTTCAAGATCTTAAAGAAGGAAACAAGCCCTCAGAAGATTATATTTTAAGTGTAATTAATCCAATTAATTTTCAACTCAATAAATTTTTTTATAAAACTATTGGAAAAAATCATAAATGGGTAGATAGATTATCGTGGTCAGAAGAAAAATGGATTACTTATGTTTCTTCTGGAAAGGTTAAAACATATGTATTAAAATTTAAAGATGATTTAGTAGGTTTTTTTGAATTAATTTTTCATTCTGAAAAAAATGAAATCGAAATTGCTTATTTTGGGATATTAGAAGAATATCAAAATAAAAAATTAGGTTCCTATTTATTATCTGAGGCTATCAAAATATCTTTTGAAAAAAAAATTAACCGTGTTTGGGTTCACACATGTTCATTGGACCACAAAAATGCATTAAATAATTATATCTCAAGGGGGATGAAAATATTTAAAACTGAAATCCTAAATATTTAGTTTTGCGAAGGAATTTTAAAAAGATTTTTTGAAAGAACTCTGTTTTTTCTTATTGAAGAAAGAAAAGTTATATTAAAATTTTGATAAATATCAGTATTTTGCCAGCCAATCAAATCATAGGTTTCTTTGTCAAAAAAAATATTAATTTCATTATCTTTTTCAAGAATTGAAAAATTTACTAAATTATCATCAATTATTCTCGCATTTAAATTATTAATTTTTTCGATCAGAAAGTTTTTATCTAAAATTATATTTAATGGAGTTTTTTCTAATGGATACCGATAATAACTAGTCCTGGTTTTGATTACAAGTGACTTTCCATTTGATACTAAGATTTTATTATTACTTCTTGCATATTCACAAAAAATTTTTTTTGGGTATTCAATTGTGCAATTTCCATTTTTGATTTTCCCATTTACATTTTGTTCAAATTTAAAGTTTAAATTATTTGTATCAATTAAATTTTGAATAATTTTATTTTTTATCTCGGCATTACTATTTGAGAAAAATATACACAAAAAAAAAATAGTAAAATATTTTAACATTAAAGAACGTCTCGTTTTCCAACATGATTTGCCTTACTAACTACACCATCAGCTTCCATCATATCTATTATTCTAGCAGCTCTATTGTAACCAATCTGAAGTTTCCGCTGCAAAAACGAAGTTGAAGCTTTTCCCTCAGATCTAATTATCTCTAAAGCTTGTTGGTAAAGTTCATCCTTCTCTCCTTTATTTGGATTATCACCAATCTCTTTCTCATCAGCAAAACTTAAAATTTCATCAACGTAATCTGGTTCAGCTTGAGTTCTTAATGAATTATTAATTTTTTCTATTTCATTGTCTGAAACAAACGGAGCATGAATTCTTACTATTCTATTTGCCGAGGACATGTAAAGCATATCTCCTTTCCCCAATAATTGTTCTGCTCCTTGTTCACCAAGAATAGTTCTGCTGTCAATTTTTGATGTTACTTGAAAGGAAATTCTTGTTGGAAAATTAGCTTTAATTGTACCTGTTATAACGTCGACACTTGGTCTTTGAGTGGCCATTATTATATGAATTCCAGCTGCTCTTGCCATTTGAGATAATTTTTGAATATAATTTTCAATTTCTTTACCAGCTACAAGCATTAAGTCAGACATTTCGTCAACAACAACAACAATATATGGCATTGGTAATTTATGCTTTGTATTATAACCGTCTATATTTCTGACACCCTCTTTAGTCATTAATCTGTATCTGCTCTCCATTTCTTTTACCACCCACCCAAGAACAGAAGCAGCTTTTTTTGCCTCTGTAATGACAGGGCATAAAAGGTGAGGGATTCCTTCATATGTTGAAAGTTCAAGCATTTTTGGATCTATCAAAATAAATTTACATTTCTCAGGTGTATGCCGAAAAAGAAGAGATAAAATTATAGTATTTATGCAAACAGACTTCCCCGAGCCTGTTGTGCCAGCAATTAGTAGATGAGGCATTGAAGACAAATCACCTATTAAGGGTTTACCAGAAATACTTTTACCTAAAGCAATTGGTAATTTGATTTCTTTTTTCTTAAAATCTGAATTCTTTAAAATTTCACTTAAATATACGTTTTCTCTTATATTGTTGGGAAGCTCTATTCCCACGGTGTTACTACCAGGGATCGTTGCAATTCTTGCGGACTCAGAGCTAGTGTTTCTTGCTATATCATCTGATAAATTTATTATTTTTGAGACTTTAACACCTGCAGCTGGTTCAAATTCATTTAAAGTAACTACAGGTCCATTGCTTACTTTTTTAATACTACCGTTAACACCAAAGTCTAATAATATTTTTTCTAAAAACTGAGGGTTATAACTATCATTTTTATTAGAATTTTCTCTTTCATTTTTTGTAGGTACTTTAAGTAAATTAATTTCAGGTAGCTTAAATTTGATTTTATTATCATTTCTATTTTCTGCTTTAATGAATGGCAAATCTTCTTGTATCAAATTTTTAATTTCTTCCTGGGGTATATATTCGCTTATAATTTCACTTTTATCTGTATAACTTTTATTATTTTTTTTATTTATAAGATTTATTAAATTTTTAACAGTTTTAAAAAATTTGATTGGATGAAAATTAAGACTAATTAAAAATAATAATGTTATTAAAATTATTAAAATATAATAAAAAATTGTCTGATTGATCTCGATTATAGATTTCAAAAATGTTGTATTTAAATATGATCCAACAAAACCTCCGTTACCATTAATATATAGAGTAAATGTATTTGAATAAAAAAAAGCTAATAATAGAGTTCCAAAAATTAAATAAGCTATACTAAAAAAAATATTTTCTACAATTAAAAAAAATTCTTTAGTTCTAAAAATGTTGATTCCTGTGACTATAAAAGTGAGAGAGATTAGATATGACATTAAACCAAAAGATTGTAAAAATAAATCTGAAACAAAACTACCACGAAAACCAAGTATGTTTTTTATTTCTGTATTATCAGGAAAAATAAAATTTGGATCTTCCGGTGAATAAGAGAGCAATGCTATAAATATTAATGCGCCAGCGATTGAGATTATTAATCCAAATATTTCAGCAAGTCTGTTGATTGTAAAATTAAGTAATAAATTAGCTGTTTTTTTAATATCCATATAAATGAATCAATTATACCACTTTGTATCATCTAATTTTTATTGTTAAAATTAAAAATAATATGAGAGTTTGTATTTTAGGTAGTGGTTTATCAAGCTTAACTTTAGCCAAAGCTTTAGTTAATCAAAAAATATATGTTGAGGTTGTAGTATCGAAAAAGGTTTCTCCATTAAATAAATCTAGAACACTTGGATTATCAAAAAGTAACATAGAATTTTTTAATAATGAGATAATTGATATCACAAAAATCATATGGAAATTGAAAAAAATACATATTTTTACTGACAATTTAAATAAAGAAAAATTACTCAACTTCGAAAATAATAAAGATCAACTTTTTTCAATTATAAAAAACTATGAACTTTCTAAGCTCTTGGATAATAATTTAAGAAAAAATAAATATTTTAGGAAAATAACGTTTAACCAAAAAAAAAATTATTTTGATAACTTTGATATAGTAATTAATACTGACTATTTTAGCTCTGTTACAAAAAAATATTTTTATAAACAAATAGTGAAAAAATATAATAGTTTTGCCTATACAACTATTATTGAGCATAAAAAAATTTCAAATGATACCGCTATTCAAATTTTTACTAAAAAGGGTCCCCTTGCATTCTTGCCTATCTCTAATGAAAAAACTTCTATTGTTTATTCAGTTCATAATTCAAAAAAAACTAATCTACAAAATATTGAAGAATTAATAAAATCTTATAATTTCAAATATAAAATTAAAAAAACTAATGTAATTGAATCTTTTGAATTAAAATCATTTATATTGAGATCTTATTACAATAATAAATTTTTAGCTTTTGGAGACTTATTGCACAGAATACACCCATTGGCAGGTCAGGGTTTTAATATGACTCTTCGTGATATTCAAATATTTATTAAAATTATTGAAAACAAAAGAAAATTGGGACTTCCTTTAGATGCTTCTACTAACTCTGAATTTGAGTCGAAAACAAGACATAAAAATTTCATTTTCGCTAATGGAATTGATCTGATTCATGAATTTTTTAATTTTGAGAGAAAAATAAAAAGTAACACATTAAGTAAATCGATTCAGTTTTTGGGTAAAGTTCCAAGGATAAATAAAGTTTTCACCAAAGTCGCAGATAAAGGAATTTAACTTACTTTATTGTAGAGTGTTATTATTAAAAACATCATGAGTGTATGTTTTTAAAATTTCTGAAATTTTATCTTTCCTGATATCTAAAGTTTTTGTTTCTAATAACATTTGTTTTTCTTCTAGTGAAAAAGGAGATGCCATAGCTAATGCATTAATTGTTTCATCTAAACTTTGTTTTTCAAGTGCTTTCCAATTAATTATAAATCCCTTTTTTTCAAATAAAGATTTAAGATCTTTAAAGATTAGTTCTAGGTCACCAAATTTTAGCTCCTCATTATTGTTTTCAAGGTCAAGATAAAAATTTTCATAATTAATTTCTAAAGATCTATATTTTTTTTCATTATTGATCTCTTGTATTTTTTCAAATCTTAAAATTCCTTTTAATTCAATTAGAAACCGACCATCTTCAGTCTCTCTAAAACTAGTGATTTTCCCTAAACACCCAACATTATGCAATTCAGGTTCTTTTTTATTATAAGATGTTTTTGGTTGTATCATTCCTATTAGTTTATTTGATTTCATACTATCATTAATCATATCAATGTATCTTGGCTCAAATATATTTAATGGCACAGTCGTTTTGGGAAAGATTATAAAGTTGCTTAATGGAAAAATTGGAATGGTTTTTGGTAATTCTTCTTTTTTCATGCCTATTAAGATAATAATAAATGAAAAAATAACAATATGTCAAAATATTCATGAATGTTTTAGATGGTCAAAATTATATAAAAAATAAAGAGTTTAAAAAAGCTTTAATGCTTTTCTCAAATTTAGAAAAAAGCGACACGAAAAACTCAAGCATTTTTTTTTACTTAGGATTACTTTATTTTGAATTAAACAAATTTGATAAAAGTATTTTCTATTATAAAAAATATTTAAATGAAGAACCCCTATCAGAAGCGGGACTTCTTAACTTAGCTATAGCTAGGCAAGCAATTGGTGATTTTAAATTGGCAAAAGATTTATTTATTAAAATTATTAAAATTAATAAATTTAATATTAGGGCTTATTATGGTTTATATATGTTAGATGTTAATTTTTTGAAGGAAGATTTATTTATTGATTTATTTGAGATATCTAAAAGTGAAAAATTAAATTTATATCAAAAAGGAATTATCGATTTTTTATTTTCAAAACAAGCAAAAATTAAAAATGAAAATAAAAAGGAAATAGAATATTTACAAAGTTCTCACAAAAATATATTTAATTCAAATCAATCTTATAATTTATCAGCACAATTTTATTATAATAAAATCATTAGTAAATTTTATCATAAAATTAATATAATAAAAAAAGAAGACGAATTAGAGAATGAGTTGGTTTCTCCAATTTTTATTATAGGTTTACCAAGGTCTGGCTCTACATTGATTGAGTCAATTTTAACATCAAGTGAGGAAAATTTAGTTTCTTTTGGAGAGTGTCATGTTTTTAATATGTCAATAATTAAACAAATAGCTCCAAAAATTTATTCTGAGAAATTCGATAATCAAAAATTCAAATTTGTTATTGATTATGAAGATTTAAAAAACAGTATTTTAGAAAAATATTCTCAATTTAGTGTGATCAAAAATAAAAAATTTATCGACAAATCTTTAGAAAATATTTTTAATATTGAGTTTATTAAAAATATTTATCCAGAGGCAAAATTTATTCATACTTTCAGAAATCCTTTAGACTCGATAATTTCTATTTATCAATCAATGTTACCCGATTTATCCTGGACACATACAATAGAGGATATAATCGTATATATGGATAATTATTATAAAGTTTTAAAACATTTTAAATCAAAATACCCAGAAATAATAATGGATATAAATCTTGAAGAATTTACGGAAAAAAGTGAAGAACTAACAAAACAAATTTTTAAATTTTGTGGATTAACTTGGAATGAAAATATCCTTAACTTTTATAAGAGAAAAGATTTATATAGTAAAACACTAAGTTTTAATCAAATTAGATCTAAAGTTTTAAAGTATAACAATAAAAAGTATCAACCATATTTTAATCTAATAAACGAATATAAGGATAAATATGAATGGTTAAATCAAAATTAATTAAATAGATTTGAAGGATTTTTGCCTAAATTCTAATTGGTCTTCTAAAAAATCCCCAACAAAATTGTTGTTTATTTTTTTATCGTAAATGTTTTTATAACTCTCATCACCTGTGATTTGTGCATAACTTATCCAATTATTTATAATTAATATGTCTGATAAATTTATATCTTCAACAGACTTGCTCCAAATTTTTTTATCTGCTTTAATTCTTTGTGGCTCTCTAGAATCAATTATTTTCTCAAAAGACCCCCAATCATCATCGTATGTCATCTCTTGAGTACCTTTAAAATTTATTTTTTTAAATTTAGGGAAAGATTCATAAAATTCACTACATCCATGTTTTAAATTAATTTCATCTATATTAATGTTTTCTTTCAAAATCATATTATAAATTTCATTTTTAACTGAT
>CACJBQ010000014.1 GCA_902591695.1 uncultured Pelagibacteraceae bacterium
GGTGACTCACTGCCAATTCTATTATCTTTAAATGCAGAGGTTTTAATTGAAAGTTTTAATAAAAAAAAAGTATTACCTTTAAATCATTTTTTTCTTGATTACAGAAAAACTAAATTAAAAAACAATGAATTTATACACTCAATAAAAATACCATTATTTAAGAAAAATATTTTTAAGGCATTTAAGGTCTCAAAAAGATTTGATGATGATATTTCATCTGTTTGTGGATCTTTTAATTTTGAGATTAATAATAATAAAATTAAAGAGGTTTTTATTGCATATGGAGGTATGGCTGCTGTGCCAAAAAGAGCTAAAGCATGTGAAAAAATTCTTAAAAATAAGCCTCTTACCATCAATACTTTTGATCAAGCAAAAAAATATTTAGAAAAAGATTTGAGTCCTATTGGAGACATGAGAGCTAGTAAAGAATACAGACTAGAGATAGCAAAAAATTTATTGATGAAATGTTTTGTAGAAATAAATTCTAATAAGTTATCAAGAGTAAATTAAATGAGCAAAGAGAACTATATTGAGGAAATAAGACCACATGATAGTGCCTATAAGCATGTTAGTGGATATGCAGAGTATACCGATGATATTAATGAGCCAAAAAATACAATTTATGGAGCTATTGGTTTAAGTAAAAAAGCCCATGCAATAATCAAAAATATAGACCTAACTGAAGTAAAAAAAAGTGAAGGAGTTATATCGGTAGTTACGCAATCAGATATTCCTGGTAGGAATGACGTAGGTCCTGTTTTTGAAGGTGATCCAATCTTTCCAGAAAAAAAAGTAGAGTTTTTTGGTCAGCCATTATTCGCTGTAGCTGCTACAACTACAGAACTTGCTAGAAAGGCAGTATTAAAAGCTAAAGTTACCTATAAAGATTTAAAACCAATTATTACAATAAAAGAAGCTTTAAATAAGAGGCAATTCTTATTTAAACCTAGAAAAGTTAAAAAAGGTAACCCTTCTAAAAAAATAAAAAATTCAAAAAACAATTTAAAAGGAAATTTTACTACTGGAAGTCAAGAGCACTTTTATTTAGAGGGTCAAGCAGCTTTTGTTATTCCAAAAGAAGATGACAATTTTTTAGTCTATAGTTCAACACAACATCCATCGGAAACGCAACAATTAATTGCAAAAATGTTTAATCAAAAAAGTAATTCAATAAATGTTGAAGTCAGAAGAATTGGAGGCGGGTTTGGAGGAAAGGAAACAAATTTTATGACAGCATGTATTTGTGCGTTGTTGGCAAAAAAATCAGGACAGCCAGTCAAACTTAGATTAGATAGAGATGATGATATAATATTGACTGGTAAAAGACATGAATTTTTATCTGAATATGAAGTTGGTTTTAATGATGAAGGAATTATTGAAGGATTAAAAATAAACTTATCTTCAAATTGTGGAATGTCACCTGATTTATCAGCTGCAATAAATGAGAGAGCTTTGCTTCATATAGATAATGCATATTATATTCCAGATATTGAGGTAATAAATAATCTATGCAAGACAAATATTCCAACTTCGACTGCATTCAGAGGCTTCGGTGGAAATCAAGGGATGATGGCCATAGAAAATATTATAGATAATATATCAAGGTATTTAAAAAAAGATCCTATAGAAGTCAGAAAGAAAAATTTTTATCAAAAAGATAAACGAAATGTAACTCATTATGGGATGAAAATTGAAGATAACGTTATTAACGAAATATTTAAAAATCTAGAAAATAAATCTAATTATAAGAAAAGATATTCTGATATAAGAAAATTTAATGAAAAAAATAAATTTAAAAAGAAGGGTATAGCTATTACACCGTTAAAATTTGGCATTTCTTTTACAACAATTCATTTAAATCAAGCTGGAGCTTTAGTTCACATTTATACAGACGGTAGTGTTTATTTAAATCATGGGGGTATTGAAATGGGTCAGGGGACCCACACAAAGATAGCTCAAATAGTGGCTAATTCTTTAGGACTACCTTATAGTTTAGTTCATATTTCATCAACAAATACAGCGAAGGTTCCAAATACCTCGGCTAGTGCCGCTTCTTCAACAACTGATCTTAATGGTGCTGCAGCATTAAATGCAGTAGCAAAAATTAAATTAAATTTAGAAAAATTTATTAAGAAAAAATATAAGATCTACAACCAAGAGGCAATTTATAAAGATCAATATATTATATTTGGAAACAGACAATTTGAATTTAAAAGCATAATTCAAGAGGCATATTTAAATAGAATTTCTCTTTCTTCATCAGGCTTCTACTCAACACCAAAAATTAATTTTGATAAAAAAAAATTTAGAGGAAGACCTTTTTATTACTTTTGTTACGGAGCAGCTGTTTCGGAAGTAACTGTAGATACATTGACTGGTGAAAATATACTGGAAAGAGTGGATATTTTGCATGATGCCGGTAGACCAATAAATCCAGCCCTAGAACTAGGTCAGATAGAGGGTGGTTTTATTCAAGGGCAAGGTTGGCTAACAATAGAGGAATTGAAATGGAAATCAGATGGTCAGATTACAACTTTTTCTCCATCGACTTACAAAATACCTGCGGTAAGTGATATTCCAAAAAAATTTAATGTAGAAATTTTTAAGGAGGGATTAAACAAAGAAAAAGTTGTTAATAAAGCAAAAACAACTGGCGAACCCCCTTTGATGCTAGCCATGAGTGTTTTTTATGCAATAAAAGATGCAGTTGCTTCAATTGGAAATTATCAGTTTGCACCAGAACTAAATGCACCAGCAACCCCTGAAAGAATTTTAATGAGTATTAACAAAATTAAAAATAAAATAAAAAATTAAAATGGAAGATAAAAAGAAATTTATGGCGAAGGCTATTGAACTTTCAATAAATAGTGCAAATACAATTGGTGGTCCCTTTGGAAGTGTTATAGTTAAGGATGATAAGATTATTGCAGAGGGTTCAAATAAAGTTACTTCTTCAAAAGATCCAACTGCTCATGGAGAAATAGTAGCAATTAGAGAAGCCTGTAAAAATTTAAATACTTTTGATCTTTCTGGATGTGAGATTTATACATCTTGTGAACCTTGTCCGATGTGTCTCTCAGCAATCTATTGGTCAAGATTAGATAAAATATATTATGCAAACACTAGAGAAGATGCAAAAAATATAGATTTCGATGACTCCTTTATTTATACAGAAATCCCAAAAAAAATTGATGATAGGAAAATTAAAATGGTACAAATGCTTAGGGATGAAGCTTTAAAAGCATTTGAAATTTGGGATAAAAAAGTAGATAAAATAAAATATTAATGGAATTTTTACCTTATACAATAAAATGGTTAGAAGTTATTCTTAGATGGGGCCATGTATTATTTGCAATATTATGGGTAGGTAATAGTTTTTTATTTAATTACTTAGATAATAATTTAAATAAAAATATAACAAGTGATGATATCGATGGTGAAGGATATCTGATGCATTCTGGTTTTTTTTATAAACTTTCAAGGTTAAAAACATCTCCACCTCAAGATTACTTAAATAGATTAGTAATTTTTAAGTGGCAGAGTTACTTAACTTTTGTAACAGGAATGTTGCTCTTAGTTGTAATTTACTATTATAACGCTGGAGTATTGATGGTTGATAAGCGTGTTCTTTTAATGCCTCCTAGTTATGCAATTATTATCTCACTTTTATCATTGATTGTAGCTTGGTTTATTTATGATCTTTTATGTAAATCAAAATTAATTGAGAATAATATTTTATTTATATCCACAGGAATAATTTTGCTGGCAGTTGTATCATTTGGACTTACAAAATTATTTGGACCGAAATTTGCAATTTTAAGTGTTGGATTAATAATTGGTACTAATATGTTTGGCAATGTTTTCACGGTAATCATCCCTAATCAAATGAACATAATTAGTAGCAGCGAAAGAGGTGAAAAATTTGATATGAGCTTATCTTTAGCAGCTAAACAAAGATCAATTCACAATAATTATTCAACTTTTTTAGTTTTGTTTATAATGCTTTCTGGGCATTCGAGCTTTTTAGTTTATCACCAATATAATTGGTTAATATTATGTGCGATTGCTGTTATTTCTGGAGTAGCAAGACATTATTTTAATTTAAGAGGAAGAAACATTCATAGGTTGTATATTTTAATTTCTTCAATAATAGCACTTATCGTTCTTGCAGTTTTAGTTTTATTATTTAAATAACTAGATATAAAAAACTATGTCTGAAAAAATGATTGTCAGCTGGGACGAGTACAACAAAACTGTTGAGAAACTAGCAATCCAAATTGATGAGAGTGGATATAAACCAACAATACTAATTGGCATCATGCGTGGAGCAGCACCGATGATAGATGTTCTAAGTAGAATTTTTAAATTAAAATGTGCGTATCTTGCAGTTGAGTCTTACAGTGGTAAGGGTGTAGAGGATGAGCAGGGTGATATTGTATTTTCAAGAGAAATGAGTTCGATAGCACCTAATATGGGTGGAAAAATACTTTTATGTGATGATTTATCTGACACAGGAATCACTTTTAACAAAAGTATAGATTGGTTAAAAAAATACGAACCCATTAAGGATAAGATAGAAGACATTAAAACCGCAACATTATTTAAAAAAAAGAAATCAACATTTGAGCCAGACTTCTGTGCAAAAAGACTTCCTGATAATCCTTGGATAGTACAGCCCTTCGAAATTTATGAAGAATTAAGGATTGAAGAAATCAAAAAAAAACATCAGATATAAAAAAGGCCAGTTAAAAAACTGGCCTTTTAAATTTTTTAAATTGGAAACTGATTACTTAGGTATATCTCCTTCAACACCTTTAACGTAAGTCATCATTCCTGCAAGCATTCCATCATCTGCAGTTTTTCCTTCAGCAACCATCAAGTTACCTTTCTGGTCATAAATTGGTCCTGTGAAAGAATGAACTTTTCCAGATGCTAAATCTGCCTGAAGTTTTTTAACTTTTGATCTCAGGTCAGCTGGCATTTGTGAATCTAAATCTGATATCACAACCATACCATCTCCAATACCATGCCAAGTATCTTTTTGATTCCATGTACCATTTGCAACTGCTTTAACTCTGTCTACGTAATATGGTCCCCAATTATTTTCAACTGAAGTTAATACAGCTTTGGGAGCAAACTTGTCCATATCACTTGCTTGTCCAAAAGCATATACTCCAGCTTTTTCAGCCATTTGAACAATAGCAGTACTATCTGTATGTTGAGCAATTACATCAGCACCTTGATCGATTAAAGCTTTTGCTGCCTCTGCTTCTTTACCTGG
The DNA here is from genome assembly GCA_902591695.1 of uncultured Pelagibacteraceae bacterium. Taxonomy (GTDB): domain Bacteria; phylum Pseudomonadota; class Alphaproteobacteria; order Pelagibacterales; family Pelagibacteraceae; genus Pelagibacter. The sequence goes on from CACJBQ010000014.1 coordinate 5,282, forward strand.
ATCGTACCAAGTGAAAGCCCAAACAATTTTAGTTTTAATATTTGGGTTAACTTTTTGAGCCGCTAAAGTAAATGAATTGATACCTCTGATAACTTCAGGAATTGGAAAAGATGCAACATAACCAATAACATTTGATTTTGTCATAGTTCCAGCAATTGTTCCTAAGATAGTTCTACCTTCGTAGAATCTAGCTGCGTATGTTGAAACATTTGGATGTTCTCTTTTGTATCCAGTAGCATGTTCAAATTTTACATTTGGAAACTCTTTTGCAACTTTGTTAGTTGGATTCATATATCCAAAACTAGTTGTAAAGATAACATCATGACCAGAGTTAGCTAATTGTCTAAGAACCCTCTCAGCATCGGCACTTTCTGGAACACCTTCTACGTAAGTTGTTTTAAATCCGGCAGCTTCAACAGCTTTTCTACCTACATCATGCTGATATGTCCATCCATGGTCACCAGTTGGACCAATATAAACAAATGCTGCTTTAACATCTTTGGCAACTGCAGCTACAGTTAATGTAAATAATAAAACTAAAGAAGAGACGAAAGATCGAATTAAAAATTTATGCATAAATTTATTTCCCCTTTTGATTTTTTAATTATTTAAATTTAGATTAAATTATCTTAAAAAAAATAATTATTTTAGAATTAATTGTCTTTATGAAAAGATTTCCCCAGAGAACTAGGAGTACTTAGCCTAATTTTTCTACTATCACGAGAAATTACAACTAAAACTATTATTGTAACGATGTAAGGTAGAGCTGTTAAAAATTGCACAGGAATTCTTACTCCAATTGCTTGCATATGAAATTGAATAATTGTTAACCCGCCAAAAATCATAGCACCAATCAAAATTTTAATAGGATTCCACGTTGAGAAAACCACCAGAGCCAAAGCGATCCAACCTCTTCCACCTGTCATATTTTCAATCCACTGAGGAGTATAAATCATGGATAAATATGCACCAGCAAGTCCACTCATTGCACCTCCATAAAGTATACAAGCGTAACGAACTAGCCTTACATTTATTCCTTGATTAGACGCAGACTCAGGTGAGTCTCCTACAGCTCTTACAATTAATCCAATTTTCGTTTTTTTTAAAAAATAGCTAGTTATGAAGGGAAGGGCAAAAGCAAAATAAAAAACAATTGAATGGCCAAATAATATTGGGCCTAAAAGTGGCATTGTATCTTTTAAAGCTTCAAACAAAACAGGAAACTCTTTTCCAGGAATACCTACAAAATTTTTTCCTATCATCGCAGAAATACCAATTCCGAATATGGTAAGTGCTAAACCAGTAGCAACATGATTAGTGATTAAAGTTTGAGTAAGGAATGCAAAAATAGTTGAAATAAGAACTCCAGCTAACATTGCCCCAAAAATTGCAATAATCAAACTTCCCGTCACTGTCATTAGTGCGAAGCCTGATATAGCGCCAATGATCATCATTCCTTCAACTCCAAGGTTTAGGACACCAGATCTTTCTGTAATAAGTTCACCACAGGACGCTAGGATCAAAGGAACAGCGGAGGCCATTATTGATGCAATTATCAGTCCAATAAAATTTATATCTATGATCATTTTTTTGAACCTATAAATTTAATTTTGAAAAAAAGTAAATAATCTGATGCAAGAAGAAAAAATAAAATCATTCCCTGAAACACCTGACCAGTATATTTAGGAATTTGCATAAATATTTGAGCTGTTTCAGCACCCAAATAAGTTATTGCAACAACTAGTGATGCAAAGATAATACCAACAGGATGAAGACGACCCAAAAACGCTACAATTATAGCAGTAAAACCATAATCTGGAGAAATTTCTCTATGAAGCTGACCAATAGGTCCAGTTATTTCTCCAACCCCAGCTAAACCTGCGCAAGCACCACTTATTAAAAAAACGAGTATGATCATTTTTTTACCTTTGTATCCAGCATATTTTGCTGTCTTTAAACTAAAACCTGAAACTTTCATTTGGAACCCTAAATACGTTTTATAAAAAACAAACCAACTGATAACCACTGCAGCTAAAGCTAAAAATATTCCTGCGTGAATTCTTAATCCTTCAAATAATAACGGAAGTTTAGCAGAGTCACTGAACTGTCTGGTTTCAGGAAAATTAAATCCCTCTGGATTGCTCCAAGGACCAACAACAAGATAGTCCAAAATCAATTTTGAAACATATACCAACATAAGACTTACTAATATTTCATTTGTATTAAAGTAAGTTTTTAAGATTGCGGGTATTGACGCATACAGCATACCACCGATTGCACCAGCTAAAATTACTATTGGAAGAATATAAAAACCTTCTTGCTCATAAAACAATAATGCAACTCCTCCTGAAACTATCGCCCCAAAAGTTAATTGCCCTTCAGCTCCAATATTCCAGTTATTACTTTTAAAACAAAAAGATAAACCGATTGCAATTAAACAAAGAGGTGTAGCTTTTAATAGCAATTCACTGAAACCATATTTATCTGCAATTGGAACTATGAAAAAAAATTTAAGAGCTTCAAATGGTTTAAAACCTAAAATAAAAAAAATCAAACCTCCAGCTACTAATGTTAGAAAAATAGCTAACACAGGTGTAAAGAAAAAAATAGCTCTTGATGGCTGATCTCGTTTTACGATTTTAATCAATTTGCTCCTCCCATTAGTATACCAAGTTTTTCAGAGGTAACTTCTTCAGCATTCATAATTTTTGACAATTTTCCTTTATGAATTACTGAAATTTTATCACTTAATTTTAATAACTCATCAGTGTCTGTAGATATTAATATAATTGATTTATTTTGTTCATTGATTCTAATCAATGTTTCGTGGATATAATTTATTGCTCCAACATCTAGACCCCAAGTTGGATTAAAACAAATTAATAAATCTGGAGAAGTTATTAATTCTCTTCCAATAATTAATTTTTGAAGATTACCTCCAGACAAAAATTGGCTTTTTAATTCAATGTTGTCCGTATTAACATTAAAATCTGAAATTATTTTTTTGGAATGTTCTTTAATTTTGTTTTCGTTTATTAATCCATTATTAAAAAAATTTGATGATTTAAAATTGTTTAGAGCTACATTTTCAAAAATTTTCATTTGTGGAATTGCAGCCTGCTCAAGCCTATCTTCTGGAGAAAAGGCCATCAAATATCCTCTTCTTTCTTGAGGACTTAAATCTCCTATGTAATTATTGTTAAATTCTATAGAGTTCTTTTCCGAAATAATTTCACCACTTAATACTTGAAATAATTCACTTTGTCCGTTTCCTGATATACCAGCAATTCCTAAACACTCCCCTCGATTAACAGAAAAATTAATATCCATTAAATTTGTTTCAAAGGGATCTTCACTTGTAAAATTAAGATTCGTTATTTTAATTAATTGATCTGATGAAGTTTTTGCTTTTTTTTTCTTAATTATTTTAAGGTTCTGACCCACCATTTTGTTAGCAAGTGACTCAATATTTTCGTTCTTTATTTCACTTACAGAAACTAACTTTCCTCTTCTCATTACAGCAACTTCATCACAAAGCTGCATAACTTCCTTTAGTTTATGTGTAATATAAATAATTAAAATTCCCTCTTCTGAAAATTTTTTCAAAGATAAGAATAATTCACTCGTTTCTTGTTCCGTTAATACAGATGTTGGTTCATCCATAATTAAAACTTTTGGACTCCTTATTAGGCATCTTATTATTTCCACTTTCTGTTTTTGACCTGCTGATAGATTTAGAACAGGAATATCAAGATCAATTGAAAAATTATATTTTTTCATAATTGTATCAATTTTTTCTCTTAAACTTTCTCTTTGTTCATCTGAGTCTATTATTAAGTTTTCAAATACGGACAAAGTTTCAAAAAGATTAAAATGCTGGAATACCATTCCGATATCATTTTTTTTTGCATCTGATGGCGAATTTAGTTTTAGATTATTTTCATTTAAATAAATTTTACCTTCGTCAGGAATGATGACGCCCGATAGAATTTTAACTAGTGTAGATTTTCCAGCACCATTTTCTCCAAGAAGAGCATAAATTTTACCACTATTAAATTCGAGTGAAACATTGTCGTTTGCAACACACCCAGGATATATTTTAGTTACATTTGAAATTTTAAGGTTTGTATTCATTAATTAATTTAATGGTATAGAATTTCCATCCTTATTTTCCTGATATAGATTTGATAATTTTTGATATTTTTTTTTAATTTCTTCTAATTGATTTAAAATATTTTCTTTTTTTGAAGAAGGTAAATTTTCAATAAGTAAATTTATATTCTGACTTTTCCAATAAGAATTTTCTTTATTATATTCTCCATCATTAATTTTAAATACTTCTTTGAGTATATTTAAATCATGTGGAATTTTAAATTCATCTTTTGTGGTAGTATATGGAAACAAATAATAAAAATTATCAAATCCAGAAAATGTGATTGCACTCAAACACATACTGCAAGGCTCATGTGAACTTAAGAACATGCAGTCTTTTTCTTTTGGTCTTGTATTTGCATCTAATTCATAAAATTTTTTAAGAGTATGCATCTCACCATGCCACAATGGATTTTCTATTTCATTGTTTGTTTCTGCAACTACAAGAGATAAATCTTCTTTTTTGATTATTGCGGCACCAAATATTTTATTACCTTGGGCAACACCCTGTTCAGTTAAAGGTAAAACTTCTTTTAAAAATATATTTAGTATTTTTTTTAGGGCTTTTTCATTCATATGCTTGAACCATCAAATAAAGAACACAATTGTTACTATAATTAAACTTAAAAGTAATAAGAAATGAATTATTTATACAACTTAAAAGTTAATAATAAATGTAACGAAAAATGTTAATTTAAACTTATGTCAAAATTAAAATTAGCCTTAAGTCTTGTAATTATATTAATTTTTTTTTCAGGGTGCCAAACTGTTAAAGATAAAACAGATGCTATTGTAGAAAAGGAAAATGAAAAATTAAGTAAATTTTTAGGAAAATCAGCTAGTGAACTTCAGATGGAGCTTGGAAAACCAGACGAAGACTTTAAAAATGCTAAAGGCAATTTCGAGTTTGTTTATAATAGCAAAAAATACCTTGTTCCATGTGAACGTAGGTTTGAAATAAATTCAGAAAATATAGTTGTGGGTTTTGTTTCAAACGGTTGCTTTTAGAATTTATAAATTAAAATAAATCTGCTCATTATAGGTTTTTTTCACTATCTAAAGTGGAGTTCTTCTAAACTAATCAGTTTTTTTATATTAATTCATAGTCAATAATGTAACGTCTATTTAGTTAACGACGGAGGTTATATGGCTTCAAGAAAAACAAAAGCGGGCTCTACAAACAGTCCGGATAAAAAACTTCCATTAAATAAATCCATACCTTTAGGAATTCAGCACGTACTAGCAATGTTTGCTGGTAATATAACGGTTCCTATTATTGTGGCTGGAGTTTTTGGTCAAACGCCTGAACAAAAAATATTTTTGATTCAAATGGCTTTGTTTGTTGCGGGAGTTGCAACAATTATCCAAACAGTTGGATACAAAGAAATTGGTGCAAGACTTCCTATTGTTCAAGGAACAAGTTTTGCGTTTATACCAATTATGCTACCATTTAAAGCAGCAGGATTAGGTGCTGTATTTACAGCAGCGTTCATTGGAGGAATTTTTCAAATTTTTATTGGAAAAGTTTTAAAACCAATAAGACATCTATTCCCACCATTAGTCACTGGTATAGTTGTACTTATGATTGGATTTAGTTTGCTTAAAGTTGGTTTTATGTATGCAGGTGGAGGTGGATGGTTAATGAATAATAAACCTGAAATCTTTGCAAATGCAAATCATTTAACAGTTGCTTTCACAGTGTTTATAGTTGCTATCTTTTTTAATCTTAGAGGTAAAGGGATGGCTTCTGCAGGATCAATTTTAATTGGAATAGTAGCTGGCTTCATAGTTGCAGCTGCACTAGGAATGGTTAACTACGGAAAAATTGCTTCTGCTTCATGGTTTGCATTTCCAATGCCACTTCAATATGGAATTGATTTTGTACCTGGTGCAATAATTCTAATGTTGTTTATGTCAGTTGTTACAACAATTGAAACAATTGGAGATATAAGTGCTACGACAATGGGTGGTGCTAAACGAGAGGCAACAGATAAAGAAATATCAGGTGGAATTATGGCAGATGGTGTTGGTACTGCATTTGGTGCAATATTTAATGCGATGCCAAATACATCTTATTCACAAAATGCTGGACTAGTTGCGTTTACAGGAGTTGTAAGTAGACACGTTGGAACTATAGCTGGAATAGTTTTGGTTCTTATGGGATTATTTCCAAAATTAGGAGGAATAATTGCAGCGATGCCAGAGTCTGTGATAGGTGGAGCAGCAATTATTATGTTTGGTATGATTGTAGCTGCTGGTATTAAATTGATTTCAAGGGCAGAAATGGATCAAAGAAATTTATTAATTTTGGCTCTTTCTTTGTCTTTTGGAATTGGAATGTCATTGTTACCAGACTTTGTGAAAAATATTCCAGATTTTGGAATCAGTTTAAAACTACTGTTAACAACTGGACTTATACCTGCTGGATTACTAGCATTTGTTTTAAATGCTATAATGGCAAAGAAATAATTAATTTAAACTTGTGGGGAGAAATCCCCACAAGCAAGGTTTAAGACTTATTTAATTTCAATAAGCTTCTTTTTTTTATGTTCTGGAATTATTCTTTCACAAGATATTGTTAAAAGACCATCTTTGAGTTCAGCACCATTAACTTTTACATCATCAGCTATAGTGAATGATCTTGCAAATTGTCTTTGAGAAATACCTTTATGAATAATTTCTCCATTAACATCACTGTCCTCAGACTTATTAACTTGTTTTGTTCTTACGGTTAATAAATTGTCTTCGAACTCAACTTCAACATCTTTTTTGCTAAAGCCAGCCAGTGCTACTTCAATTGCATAGTTGTCTTTACCTGTCTTTCGGATGTTGTAGGGTGGATAATTTGACTGCATCGTCAAATTCCCATTTCCTAGCATATTTTCAAATTGGTCGAACATGTCATCAAAACCAATTGAAAAAGGCCTGAGTGAATTAAATATAGACAGATCCTTACTTGTCATAATATTCTCCTTTGTTAAGCAAGTTTATTTTTGCAAGTCCCATTAGGCGACTTACAAGATTTATATGGTAATTAATTTGTTTTTTTCAAGATTTAAAATGTACTAAATTTTTTTAGAAATCTTTAATGCAAATGCATAGTCAATAGCAATTTCTTCTATTGCCCCATCTCTTCCAGATTTTCCACCGTGACCAGCATTCATTTCGGTTTTTAAAAGAAGTAAATTATTATCTGTTTTATAGTCTCTAAGTTTTGCTGTGAACTTTGCAGGTTCATCAAATAAAACTCTATTATCACTTAAACTTGTTGTAATAAAAATATGTGGATAATCCATTTTTTTAATATTGTTATAGGGTGCATATGAAAAAATATAATCAAAGTGTTCTTTATTCTCTTTTGCATTTCCAAATTCGTCAAATTCTCCGACAGTTAAAGGTAAAGAATGATCTAGATTTGTTGTTAAAGAATCTACAAAAGGAACAGCCATAATAATTCCTAAAAATAATTCAGGAGATTGATTGACAACAGCTCCCATTAATAATCCTCCAGCTGATCCACCCATTCCAATAATATTTCCTTTTGATGTATAATTCTTTTTGATCAAATATTTTGCTGCGTAAATATAATCTTCAAAAGTATTTTTTTTGTTTGTTAATTTTCCCTCTTTCCACCACTTCATACCTTTTTCCATACCACCTCTAATGTGAGCCGTAGCCCAAATTATATCTCTATTAATAAGACTTAATCTTGTAGAAGAAAAACTTGGGGACATAGAATTTCCATAAGAGCCATATCCATACAATAAAACATTTGCAGACCCATCAATTTTTGTTTTTTTGTGTCTAGTAATTGTTAATGGAACCATTCTTCCGTCATGAGATTTAAACTCAACTCTCTCAACAATATAGTCATCTTTATTATGACCAGATGGGATCTCTTGTTCTTTAACAAGTTCTTTAGATTTTGTTGCTAAATTATATTTAAACACTCTAGAAGGAGTTTTAGGTGAGGAGTATCCTAAATAAACTTCATCAGTATTTCTATCTTTTTGAGTTAAGCTTACTCCTGGAACATAAACAGATTCATCAGAAAAAATTAATTCTTCTTCAATATTTGTAGAAATATTTTTGACAAATAATTTATCTAGTGCATCTGAAGTTTCACCACGAATAATCCAATTTTTAAGAAATGTTAATCCTCCAATTAAAACTTCATCTTTTGCTGGAATATATGTTTTCCAATTTTGGTTTTCTAAATTGTCACAAATATCAATTTTAAAGTCTTCAGCATTTTTATTTGTATGATTATAAAATTTACCATCCCATGAATTAACAGAATATAGAACACCTCTTTCTCTTTTAATAATAAGTTTTGGAGATGGATTTAATTCATCCGATTTAAAATAATATTGCTCTGATGTATTGTGGTCAGAAGTATTTATAAAAAAATATTTTTCATCTGAGCTTTTTCCAATACCTACAGTAAAAGCCTCGCTCTTCTCCTCAAATATTAATTCATCTTTGGCCTCAAAATCTCCTATTTTGTGTCTGTATATTGTTCTTGCTCTATGATTTTCATCAAGTTTAGAATAAAAAATATATTTATCATCCAAACTAAATGTTATTCCTCCAGATGTTTCTAAAATTTCTTTTGAAATAATTTTGTTTGTTTTTATATCCCTTAAGTAAATTGTATAATACTCAGAACCTTTAAGATCTAAAGAGTATCCTAGATATTTGTCATTATTACTTACTTCTAAATCTCCAACTCCAAAATATTCAGTTTTAAGTTTTTCTTTTTCTTTATCTCCATTCCATATTTCCTCTATATTTTCTGAACCAATTTTTTTTCTAAGTTTTATCGAATAATTTCCTTTTATTGTAGTTTTTGTCCAATATTCATATGTATGATCTTTATAGGGTAAAGACTCATCATCTAATTTAATTCTTCCCTTAATCTCATCAAATAATTTTTTTTGGATATCTTTTGTATCTTTTAAATGATGTTCTGTGTAAGCATTTTCATCTTCTAAATAATTTTTGACTTCAGGATCTAACTTACTTTTATCTTTTAGAACTTCTAAAATATTATCTTGATGAATCCAGCTGTAATTGTCTTCCCAATCAATATTGTGACAAGTTTTTATCTCTAGTTTTTTTTTAAGTTGTGGTACTTTCATATAATAAGGAAATATATGAATATTATTATTTATCTACTTGTAATTTTAGCTATCTTATATTTTTTATTAAGATGGTGGTCAAATATTTCTCCAAAAAAAATGTCAAAAGGAGTTAGGCTGATAACAATTTTATTATTGGCTTTATTAGCAGTTTTATTTGCTATTGGTGGAAAATTTTTACTTACGTTGCCACTAACTCTTGCAAGTCTTGCTTTAGTTAAACTTAAAGGTTTATCATTAATTCAACTTCTTTCTCTTTATAGGCTTATTCAAACGTTGAGAAATTCTGGGAGATTTTCTTTCAATCAATATCAAAATAATAATTCTTCATCATTGTCGATATCTGAGGCATATAAGATTTTAAATTTAGATATTAATAAAAAACCAACTAAAGAAATTGTTAATAAAGCTTATCAAAAAATTCAAAAAAAAATACACCCAGATGTATCTCCCGAAACATCAAGACTTTCTGCAATAGTTAATGAGGCTAAGGAAATTGTATTAAAAGATATTAGTTAATTTTTTAATTTATTAATTATTTCAACTACATCATGTACTAAAATTGAGTTTGGATCCGCATTAGTGCCATGGGTTATTTCATCAATTTCATATCCATCAGGAACTATTCTATAATAATTGGTGCTATAGTCTGTATATGCTTTTGGAGCGTCTAAAAGAAATACAATACTTTTTTTTCCACACTGTGAAACAACATGTGAACCAAATGAATCGTTTCCAACATACATATCTGAAATACCAAGGTATGGAATTAAATCATATATTCTTTTGCTACTTAAAGTTAAAAAATTTTTTTTCTTTAATTTAGATAAAATCTGATTTTCAATTTCTTTTTCATTTGGACCACATAAAATAAAAAAAAAATAATCATCTAGTTCATTTAATTTATTTATTAAATTAGCATAATTGTTTGACCCCCATCTTGTAGTTGGACCAGATGAACCTGCGCCGATTACTATTTTATAACTATTATTATTTAATTCTTCTTTGACTTTTTTGACTCTATCTTTATCAATAAAAAAGTTGGTTTCAGTAAGACAATTATCAATATTAAGAAAATTTTCTGTTAATTTTTTTGCTGAATTAACTAGGTGTAAATTTTTTTTATTTTTAGATTTATATGTCCATATGTTATCAATACCAGCGATTTTTGCTGCAAAATATAATCTTAAACTTGGATAATAAATTAATAAATTTTGAAAATTAAATTGTTTAAGAATCTTACTAAGATTAAAAATGTCTAAAAGTTTTTTGTGATATTTATCTAGGTAGTAAACATCTTCAACAAGAGGATCGTCAGCTAATGCTTCTTTTAAATTTTTACAAAGAGTTATAATAGTTACTGGTCCATGTTTTTTAGCAATTTGATGACAATAGGAAAGATGAAGTAGATTTGCACCTAAGCCAATATAACTTAAATATATGCCTGTTTTCATAAACTTTTATACATTTTTTTAATTAATTTTTTACCAAAAATTCTGAATTTAAAATTATATTTTTTTTTTAGGTGTAAAGAATTTTTGTTTGATCCAATTAGAAATTTATTTTCTTTCTTTCTAAAAAATTTTTTACTAGTTGAAAAATATTTTCGATAATCTAATTTGTTTAGATTATAAGCTGTTTTAATTATTTCAATGCCAGAAAGTTTTTTTCCTGCTGAAATAATATAATCTTTAGATTTTAAGTTAGATGTGAGGAATATTGCTTTAGCTATATCAGTAATCCAAGAATAATCTCTAAATGTATTTAAATTCCCAACAATAATCTTTTTTTTATTTTTAGCTCCCAAACAAACCTTTTTGATAAAAAAATCATTTTTTCTTAATGGGGACTCAACTTGCATAAATATTAAATTAGATAAATTTAATCCAAATTTTCTATATATTTTCATTAATTTAAATACTTTTTGCTGAGCTTTAATATATGGGTTTTTGTTTGAAGAGAATTTACAATTTAAATGAATAAGACCTTTTTGTGGTGAAAATATATAACCTGAGTTAGCTTTAAAAAATTTAGTATCTAATGTTTGACTTTTTAAAATATCTAAGAAATTTTTAGTACCATCATAATGTGAACTTAGAGTTTCTTTTTTACTTTTAATACTTTTCGTTAAGGAGCTTTGTCCACTAAAATAGAAAATTTTATTTGGCTTATATTTTTGAATAATATTTTTAATTTGATTTTTGTTACTTGTATTAAGTTTTTCAAATTTAATTTTATGTTTTATTTTGAGATATTTATAATTAATAAATTTTTTATTTACTGATCTTGAAGTTACAATTACTTTTTCATTATTTTTTAAAAGTTCTGCTGATAAATACGCACCTAATGCACCTGAACCAATAATCAAGTTTACTCTTTTATTCATTATTTTTTTAATTATTATATGTTTTAAAAAATATATGAGTTTAATAAAAGGAATATATGCAGCCTCAATGTCAGTGTTAAATGATGATTTAACACTAAATGTTGAAAAAACTATTAAACACGCAGAAATGGTTATTGATAATGGTTGTCATGGGGCAGCTATTTTTGGGAGTACTGGACAGGCTCAACTTATACCTATCTCTGAAAAAATTAATTTGTTAAATCATCTCACTTCGAGCAAACACCAAGAAAAGTATATTATTGGCACTGGTTTAAATTCTTTAGGTGAAACAATTAATTTGATGAGAGTTTCTAAATCTTTAGGTTTTAATAGGTTCTTAATTATGCCACCTGCTTACTATAAATATGGAGATAAAGAGGTAATAGAATTTTATAGCAAAATAGTAGAGGTAATTTCTAATTGTGAAATAGTACTATATAATTTTGAAAAACTATGTGGTTATAAATTTAGTATTGAGTGTATTGAAGAGTTAGTTAAAAAATATCCAAAAAATATTATTGGAGTAAAAGATAGTTCTTACAATCTTTTTGAAAACTTAAAAATTGATAATTTTTCGGTTTTACCTGGATCAGAATCTAAATTATTTAAAGGACTCCAATTAGGCTGTTCAGGAATTATTACAGCTACATGCAATGCTACTTCTTCACTGGCAAGAAAGGTATACGATGATTTTAATGATGGAAATGAACAGACAGTAAACCAAAATCTTTGTGAAGTAAGAGCTGAATTTGAAAAATATAATTTAATTTCAGGTTTACATACGTACTTCGGTAAAAAAGAAATATATTATAAAAATCTTTTACCACCAATTAGTATTTTAAATACTAAAGATGAGTCAGATTTAATCAATAATTTAGAGAAATTAAATTTTTCATTAAAAAATAATAAGGCGGCTTAGATGCAACTGGCTAGATTTTTAAATAATGTTTTTAAAAAAGATGGATTTATATTAGTTGATGCTAATTCAAAAAATTATATTGTTGGAAATCCAAAAAGTGAAAACCCAATAAAAGTTAAAATTTTAAATAAAAATCTTCACTATAAGTTACTACTTCATCCAGATTTATACTTTGGTGAAGCTTATACAGATGGTGAAATAACTATTGAGAATGGAACTTTAACTGATTTTTTGGATCTTTCTTTAATGAATTTTGGAAGAGGAGATTTAAATTTTTTTAGTTATATGATTAATAGATTAAGAGGTTCTTATAGATATTTAACTAATTTTAATTTTATAAAAAAATCAAAGATGAATGTTTCGCATCACTATGATATTTCAGATGATCTTTACGACTTGTTTTTAGATCCTAAAAGACAATATTCATGTGCATATTTTAAAAATGAAACAGATACATTGGAAACTGCTCAAAATAATAAAATTCAACATATAATAAAAAAACTTAACATAAAACCAAATCAAAAAGTTTTAGATATCGGATGTGGATGGGGTTCTCTAGCAATAGATATTGCAAAAAGTGCAAACTGTGAAGTAACAGGCATTACACTTTCAGAAAATCAATTTAATTACTGTAAGAAAAGAGCAAAAGAACTTAATCTAGAAAATCAATTGCACTTTAAATTAATGGATTATAGAGAGCTTAATGAAAAATTTGATAGAATAGTTAGTGTTGGGATGTTTGAACATGTAGGAAGAAAATTTTATAAAAAATTTTTTTCACAAGTCGAAAAACTTCTAAAAGATGATGGAGTATCATTAATTCATACTATAGGATCAGTTAATCCACCACGAGATCCACATCCATGGATTACTAAGTATATTTTTCCAGGAGGTTATACTCCGAGTTTAAGTGAAGTAACAACACCGATTGAAAAAGCAGGGTTAATTGTTGCAGATATTGAGGTTTTAAGACTTCATTATTCACATACACTAAGACATTGGAAAGAAAATTGTATTCGAAATAAAGATAAAATTATTGAAATGTTTGATGAAAGATTTTTTAGGATGTGGGAATTTTATCTTGCTGGTTGTGAGATGGCTTTTAAGTGGGGAGATCAAGTTGTATACCAATTTCAATTAACAAAGAATTATTCTT
>CACJBQ010000015.1 GCA_902591695.1 uncultured Pelagibacteraceae bacterium
CTTTTAGATCATTCAATTTAGTAAGTTCATCACTTAAATTGCTGCTTTGTTCATCAGAAGTTTCGCTTGTCTCCCTACCCTCACTTTCAGCTTCCTCTTTCTCAGCTCTATTAGCTTCCTTAGACTTAAAACCATTCATAATTGCCATTCCACCTAAGTATAAAACATAAGCCATAATAGGAATGACCAATCCAAAAAAAATTATTTTTTCCATAATTTAATCTTCATCTTCTTCACGCCAGTTTTTTTCATACATTAAATATGCAGCGTATATTACTGATACAGTACCTACAATCATACCATAATCAAAACCAGTTTGCTTGTCATGCAAATACCAACCTAATTGTGTTGCCCCAATAGGTGGAACTGTAAGAAGCAAAAAAATTATACCAAATCTGTATGGCCGTTTAGGTTTTTTCATACTAATAAATTAACAGATTACAGCTTATGGTTTAATTATTAAATTTGCGATCTTTTGAAACAGTCGATCGTATTTTTAAGCAAACAAGCAATAGTCATTGGTCCAACTCCGCCTGGAACTGGTGTAAGTGCTTTTGCATTTTTTGAAACTTCATCAAAATGAACATCACCAACTATACCGTTGTCAGTTTTATTTATACCAACATCAATAACAATAGCATCTTTCTTAACCCAATCTCCTCTAACAAGTTCGGGTATACCTACAGCTGCAACAATTATATCTGCCTCTAAACATTCAGCTTTTAAATCTTTAGTTTTTGAATGAGTTATAGTTACGGTGCAATTTTCTTTTAATAGAAGTTGTGTCATTGGTTTACCATTTAAATTTGATCTACCCACAACCACAGCTTTTTTACCACTTAAATTAGGTTCAATTTTTTTTATCAACAAATAACATCCAAGCGGAGTACAAGGTATCGAACTTTCATAACCAGATGAAAGATTACCTACATTCATTGGATGAAATCCATCTACATCTTTTGAGGGATCAATAGCTTCTATAACCTTCTGCTTATCAATATGCTTAGGTAAAGGAAGTTGAACTAAAATTCCTGAAACAGTTTCATCACTGTTTAGTTCTTGAATTTTTTCTAGAACAGTCTTTTCTTCAACTGAGTCTGGATATTTAATTACTTCAGATTTTAATCCTACCTCATTTGCTGACTTCTCTTTATTTCTTACATAAATTTGACTAGGTGTTAAATCACCAATCAGTATTACCGTTAAACCTGGTACTTTATTATGTTTTGATTTTAACTCTGCAACTTCTTCCTTTAACTCTGCTCTTAATTCTGCGGCTGCTTTTTTTCCATCAATTAAAATCATTTTTCTCTCTTAAAAAATCATTGGTGCGATGTACAGCTTCATACACATTTCGATAAACCAAATCAATAAAAGAAGAATGATTGGAGAAATATCTAGTGAACCTAAATTTGGCAAAAAACGTCTAATTTTATTAAGGAAAGGCTCGGTTAATTTGTAACTCAACTCTAAAATTGCATACACAAACCTATTTTGAGTATTAAGAACGTTAAAAGCTATTAACCAACTTACAATAACATTGGCGATTACAACATAAGAGTACAATTTTAAAATTTGTAAAACTAAATAAAAAATAGCTATCATTTTTTCTCAACATAAATCGACTGACTTGGGAAAGCAAATGAAGCACCATTTTTTTCTACAATTTCCTTAATCGCAATTGCTAATCTTTCTTTTACATCAAGCCAATTATTCCAACTTCCTGTTTTTGTAAAGCATCTTACATACATATCTATTGAACTATCAGAAAATTTATCAACTCTTACCGCAACACCAATTGAGGTGTTATAATCTTCGCTTGAATTAATATGACTTTCGATTTCATCTCTAATTTTTTTTAACTGATCTACCGTAGTGTCATATTGAAGTGTAATAATCCAACTGATTAACCAATTTGAAGTTTCACTTACATTTACAACTGCGTTTTCGGCAAATTGAAAATTTGGAATAATAGCAAGAGATTTATCAAACTTTCTAATAGTTGTTGATCTAAATCCAATCTTTTCTACTACACCTTCAATAATACCCTCGACAGCTATCCAATCTCCAATTTTAAATCTCTTTTCAACTAAAACTAAAATTCCTGATATTAAATTTTTGAATAAATCTTGTGCCCCTAATGCTACAGCAACACCAAACAATCCAAGACCTGCAATGATTGGACCTATTTTAATTCCCCACAATTCTAAAACTGCTGCTAAACCTAAAATAAAAATTAAAATTTTTAACGATTTAATTATCCAGCCAATAAGTTCTCTTGTTAACAATTTGTCTAAACCACTAAGTATGTATGAGATTGGTTCTATGATTTGGTGAATTACCCAAAAAATTAAAATAGTGATCAAAGTTCTATTAATTGTATCTACCACTTCTCTTCCTTCTAGTGAGAAAGTCATGTAGTAGCTTGCAATAAAAAATCCTAATACAATTGGTAAAAATCTTGCTGGACCTACAAGTGATTGAACAAAAGTATCATCTAATTTATTCGTTGTTCTTTTCGAGATAATTTCTAATTTTTTAATAACTAATTTGCTTATTAGACCTCTAAAAATTAAGAATAGTAAAAATATTCCAATACCAATTAAGATTTGAAAGATATCAACACCAAGAATTCCTTTATTCCATACTGATAAAAATATCTCTGAAAAATTATTAATTAATTCCATTTCTAAATTTTATATAACAAAAACTCTTCTTCTCCAGGGTTAAAAAGAAAAATCTTTTTCCATTTGATTTCGTTCAGTATTGACGAGGTTTTTTCGCCTATACACATCAAATTTGTATTCATCCATAAATTTTCGGTTTGGTAAATCTTTATGAAATTTAAGAAACTTGACGCACTATTTTGAGAGTAAATATAGACCATATCAGGCATATTTAATTTTAATTCATTAACAAATTTCTCATCAAATTTTTGATTATGATCTACTCTGTAATTAATAATTCTTTTTACCTTAAAACCTTCGCTTAATAACTGTTGATCTAAATCAACCGATATTGTTTCACCACTAACGTAAAGTAATTCTTTATTTTTGGACTCATAACTTTGTATAATTAACTCCTTTAAGTTTGTAACATTTCCTTCGGCCGCAATTGTATTTTGAAAACCAACACTTCTTGCTTTATTTTCTGTAGCATTTCCAACACAAAAGCATTTAATATTTTTATTTAATTTTACTGTGTTTAAAAATTTTACTGCATTTGCACTAGTAAAAACAATTCCACCATATTCAGAAAAGTTAATTTCTTCATAATTAACCTTTTCAATTCTTATTAATGGAAGATGAGAAACTTGATGTCCTAATGATTGAAATTTTAATATCATTTCAGAACAATCCTCCAGTGGTCTAGTTAACAAAATATGCATATTATCTTTTATATGAATTATTTGATTTTTTTTTTAAAAGTATTCCAATTTCTTTACCGATTTCTTTAAACTCATTCAAATTACCAACCTTTTTTTCATAAAATCTTTGTTTACCATCTAAAGAAAAAAGTTCAGCCTCCACTATAATCTTATCTCCATCAACCACTGAATGAGCGCCAATTGCTGTTTCACAATCTCCATCTAAAACTTTTAAAATATTTCTCTCAAGGTGAGCTCTTTTATGTGTTTCCTCATGATTAATTTTGTTTAAAATAGAAATTGTCTCATCATCATTCTCCCTGCACTGAAGAGCAATTACGCCTTGTCCCGCACTAGGAATTATTTCTTCAACAGAAAAAATTTCTGAGATTTCATTTTCAAATTTTAAAAATTTGATACCAGCATAAGACAAAATAATCGCATCATACATCCCTTCATTCAATTTTCTAATTCTAGTATCTACATTTCCTCTGATTAATTTACAGTTCAAATCTTGTCTAATTTTTTTTATTTGAAATTCTCTTCTGTATGATGAGGTACCAACAATTGACTTTTGATCTAAGTCTTTAAGTTTTTTTTTGTTCTTTGTAATTAAAATCTCTCTAGGGTCATTTCTTTCAAGGAAAAAGTCTGTTGTTAATCCTTTTGTTTCATTAGCAGGCATATCTTTCAGTGCATGGACTGCAATATCAATATTTTTTAACTGAAGTTCTTTTTCAATATTACTAGAAAACAAACCTTTGCCACCAAGCTCAGATAATCTAATATCCTGTACTTCGTCACCTTTAGTTGTAATTGATTTAATTAAAATATCTTTATTACCAAGGTCGGTATTTTCAATAATCTTATCTTTAGCTTGTTGAGCATAAAGTAAGGCAAGCTTGCTACCCCTAGATCCAATTATTATTTTTTTTCTCATAAAAAATTATTTCTTACTTGTATAAAGATTGTACAATTATTAAAAACTATTTGAATGAGCAAAAAACCCTTAATTCTTGGAATAGAGTCTAGTTGTGATGAAACAGCAGCTTCTTTAATAACTGAAAATGAAGAAGGATTTCCAGTAGTTTTATCCAACGTTGTTTCTAGCCAAGTGGAGGTTCATAGGGAGTTTGGTGGTGTAGTTCCTGAACTAGCAGCACGTTCACACATTGAAAAAATTGATTGGATCGTAAAAAAAGCTATTGATGAAAGTGGAAGAAAAATTGAGGAAATAGATGCGGTTGCTTCTACAGCTGGTCCCGGATTAATTGTTTGTTTATCAGTTGGGTTAAGTTTTGGTAAAGCTTTAGCAACAGCAATGAATAAACCTTTTATTGCTGTTAATCATTTAGAGGGACATGCTTTAAGTCCAAAACTAAATACAAATTTAAATTATCCATATTTACTTCTTTTAATTTCAGGCGGGCACTCACAATATTTAAGTGTTCAGAACCTTGGTAAATATAAAAGATTAGGAACAACTATTGATGATGCCTTGGGTGAGGCGTTTGACAAAACGGCAAAACTTTTAGGAATAGAATTTCCAGGAGGGCCTCAAATAGAAATTTTAGCTAAAAAAGGTGATCCAGAAAAATATGATTTACCAAAACCAATTTTTAGCAAAGGAGGATGCAATCTTTCTTTTGCAGGTCTAAAAACTGCCGTGTTGAAGATAAGCAAAACAATTAAATCAGAACAAGATAAATATGATCTTGCAGCATCGTTTCAAAAAACAATAGAAGAAATTTTATATAAAAAAACAAAAATTGCCTTTACTGAATTTGAAAAAATAAATGAATTAAATGAAAAAATTTTCGTTGTTGCTGGAGGTGTCGCAGCAAATAAAACAATTAGGTCTATGTTAATTAATCTATGTAAAGAAAATAATTATAAAAGTATTTTTCCGCCTATAGAGTTTTGTGGAGATAATGCAGCAATGATTGCGATGGTAGGTTTGGAAAAATTTAAAATAAATCAATTTAATAATTTAGATTATCCAGCAAAACCTAGATGGCCTTTAGATGAAGATGCAGCTTTTCTTAAAGGTGCTGGAGTTCAATTGTAATGAAATATTGGTTGATGAAATCTGAACCAGATGTTTGGTCAATTGACCAACAAAAAAAAGCTGGAGTTAAAGGTGCACCTTGGGATGGTGTCAGAAATTATCAAGCTGCAAAAAATTTAAAAAGTATGAGTAAAGGAGATCTATGTTTTTTTTATCATTCAAACATAGGAAAAGAGATAGTTGGGATAGTAAAAGTTATTAAAGAATCTTATATAGATAAAACAGACAAAACAGGGAGATTTGTTGCCGTTACTGTTCAATTTAAGTCTAAATTTTCAAAGCCTATAACGCTCGAAAGTATTAAAAAAAATAAGGATTTAAGCCATTTAGCCCTAATAAAGCAAAGTAGACTTTCTGTAATGCCTGTTGATTATAAAAGCTGGAAAATTATAAATAACATGAGTAAGATTTAAAAAAAAAATTATCCTATGCCAAAAAAAAAGAAGAAGAAAAGCAAGGTAAGAAAAAAAAAGTCTAAGGTTAGAAAAAAAACCTCAAAAAAAGTGAAGAGAAGATCTAAAGTTAGAAAAAAATCTTCTAAAAAACCAAAAAAAAGAATTAAAGCAAAAAAGGAAAATGGAAATACACCTCCTGAAGTTGTTATTAAAACAAAACCAGAATGGGTTAAAAGTAGCTTAGCAAATAAAAGTAAATACCAACAAAAATATTCTCAATCTATAAAAAGCAATGACGAATTTTGGAGAAAAGAGGGAAAAAGAATTACTTGGATAAAACCATATAAAAAAATTAAAGACGTAAAATACAGTACAAAAGAAGTAAAAATTAAATGGTTTGAAGATGGCACTTTAAATGCTTCTGCAAATTGTATTGATAGACATTTAAAGGATAAAAAAGATAAAACTGCAATTATTTGGGTAGGAGATGATCCAAAAGATAGTCAAAAAATTTCTTATAAACAACTTCATCAAAAAGTTTCTAAAGCAGCAAATGGTTTAAAAAAATTAGGAATTAAAAAAGGTGACCGTGTAACAATTTATTTAACTATGATACCGGAGCTAGCAATTTTAATGCTAGCTTGTGTAAGAATTGGTGCAGTTCACTCAATTATTTTTGGTGGTTTTTCAGCAGATTCTATTTCGGGAAGAGTAAATGACTGCGAATCTGAATATATCATAACAGCGGATGAAGGTGTAAGAGGTGGTAAAGCTATTCATCTTAAATATACAGTTGATGAAGCATTAGTAAATTGTCCTAACGTTAAAAAATGTATCGTTGTTAAACGAACTGGAAATTATATTAATTGGGATCAAAATAGAGATGTATGGTATCATGATTTGATTAAAGATGTTCCAAGTCATTGTGAACCAGAGGAAATGAATGCAGAGGATCCTTTGTTCATACTTTATACTTCAGGATCTACAGGTAAACCTAAAGGAGTTCTTCATACAACTGGTGGATATATGGTTTATGCATCAATGACTCATCAGTATATTTTTAATTATAAACCTAAAGATATTTATTGGTGTACTGCTGATATTGGATGGGTAACAGGACATAGTTATATTATTTATGGACCACTATCTAATGGAGCAACCACTATAATGCACGAGGGAGTTCCAAATTATCCAGATTGGTCTAGATGGTGGCAAATAGTAGATAAATATAAAGTTAATACATTCTACACTGCCCCGACAGCAATAAGATCTATTATGAAAGAAGGGGATAAATTTGTAAATAAAACCTCAAGAAAATCACTTAAACTTTTAGGTACGGTAGGAGAACCAATAAATCCAGAGGCTTGGATGTGGTACTATAAAACTGTAGGAAATTCTAAATGCCCGATAGTAGATACTTGGTGGCAAACAGAAACTGGAGGAATTATGATTGCTCCTCAAACAGGTGCCATTCCATTAAAACCTGGTTCTGCAACAAAACCATTCTATGGAATTAAACCTGTTATTCTTGATAAAGATGGTAAAGAAATTAAAGGCGCAGGTGAAGGAAGACTTTGTATAGCTCAATCATGGCCTGGCCAAATGAGAACTGTATATGGAGATCATCAAAGATTTATAGATACTTACTTTTCACAGTTTAATGGAAAATACTTCACAGGGGATGGATGTCGAAGGGATAAAGACGGATATTATTGGATAACAGGTCGAGTAGACGACGTTATAATTGTTTCTGGACACAATTTAGGTACTGCTGAAATTGAAAGTGCTTTTGTAGCACATCCAAAAGTAGCTGAAGCTGCTGTGGTTGGTTACCCACATGATATAAAAGGTAATGGCTTGTATTGTTATGTTACTTTGAACTCAGGTGAAACCGAAACAGGTGAGCTCGAAAGAGATCTTAAACTTTGGGTAAAAAAACAAGTGGGTGCTCACGCTCGTCCTGACTATATTCATTTTGCGCCTGGACTTCCTAAAACCAGATCTGGAAAAATAATGAGAAGAATTTTGAGAAAAATTGCTGCAAATGAGCATGGTGAATTAGGTGATACTACTACCTTAGCTGATCCAAGTGTAGTTGATAGTTTAGTTGATAATAGAAAAAATATTTAAAACTGGATTAAATCTTTAAACTCTTGTTTAACAACATCCCATTTTAAAATCATCGAATTTAAAACAATCTTTCGATCTAAAGTTTTTAATTCATCTGCAATTGGAGCCCACTTATATAAAGAGAGAGCACTAGGATTAAAAGGTAAGTCTTGATAATAAACATCCCAATTTATTTTCTCTAATCGTTCATCAAAACTTTTCCTAGCTTCATCAATAATATTTAATGGCATCTTATTAGAAATTTCATCATCTAAAATTTTATTAAAAATTTCGTTTGCTTTGTGAATATCCTGATAATTAAAATTAACTTTTAAATATGAAAAAGTAAAAAAAGTTAAATCTTGTAATGCAACCGAATAAATATTCCATTTAGCAAGATTTACTGATGACATAAATTCATCATTATCAAAATGAAGAACATATCTTGTTCCCATTCTAGTTTTTAGATAATTATATAAAGTAACTTGAGTGGCCCAGGCAGATTTTGTTTGAATAAATTGCTCTAATTCATCTAAATTTTTAATTTTTTTTTTTGGAATAAACGCCTTAAACATGGCGAATAAATATGTTTTGAAATCCTCAAGTTTTATGTCTCTCCAAGTTAATTTGTATTTTCCCATGTAAATTTGTAAGTGCGCCAATTATATCTTAAAAAAGTAAGTAAATAAGTACCTAATATGATCAATTTTTAGGGTTTTCAAAGCTCTCATAATGGTTATGGTTTTACCCAGTTATAACTAAAAAGAGAGGTATAAATGTCAAATCAACAAAAACACTGGGAAAAAACCAGGGGATTGTTATTTATAACACTTGCAATCTGGTTTGTTTTCTCAATTGGCATCTTTCTCTTTGGAGCTGAAATGAACGAGGTCACAGGACCTTTCGGTTATCCGTGGACATACTGGTTTACATGTCAGGGATCTCTTGGTGCTTTCGTAATCTTAATTTTCTGGTTTGCGAATAGACAAGAAAAAATCGATGAAGAGTTCGGCTTTAGCGAAAGAGAGGACGAATAATGAAAGGTAATTTCATAGATAATTTGCCAAAGGTTTATGGAATCTATACTGGAGGATTTATAGGTTTCATAATCATTATGGCAATTGCTGAACAGATGGGTATGACAGCTAAAGCAATTGGTATCGCTTTCGTTGCATTTACTGTATTCATCTATGCATTAATCGGTTGGCTATCAAGAACAGCCCAAGCAGATGCATATTACGTAGCTGGAAGGCAAGTACCAACAGTCTTCAACGGAATGGCGACTGCAGCAGACTGGATGTCTGGTGCTTCATTCGTTGCAATGGCAGGTGGTATTTACTTTAAAGGTTACGGCTATATGGCACTACTTGTAGGTTGGACTGGTGGTTACGTGCTTGTTGCATCTTTATTAGCACCATACTTAAGAAAATTTGGCTGTTATACAGTTCCAGATTTTATTGGTACTAGATACGGTGGTAATTTAGCTAGATTTAGCGCAGTGGTAGTTTTAACTGTTGCTTCATTTACTTATGTGACTGCACAAATTAACGCTACAGGTACTATTGCATCTGTTGCACTTGATATCCCATTCCAATACGCAGTTTATGTTGGACTAATAAGTATTTTATTATGTTCAATGTTAGGTGGTATGAGAGGGGTAACTTGGACACAGGTTGCACAATACATCGTACTAATTATAGCTTACCTACTTCCAGTATTCTGGATCAGTAACAAAATGGGTGCGGGTTTCTTCCCTCACTTTATGTTAGCTGACGAGGTAGCTAGAATTGGTGAATTAGAACAACAGTTCGGTTTTGTTAAAAACGCGGCTGCTGATCTAAAATCAGTACCTAAAGGCTTAGCAGGAATAACTAAAGCTCACTCTGCAGTAAACGCTACACCTTGGGCGTTTATTTCATTAGCATTAGCGATGATGATGGGAACAGCTTCATTACCGCACGTGATGATGAGATACTTTACTACTCCAAGTGTAAAAGCAGCTAGAAAATCAGTAGGTTGGTCATTATTCTTTATCTTCCTACTTTATTCTTCTGCTCCAATGTTAGCTACATTATCTAAGTTATCATTGATCGACCCGAATTTACCAACTGGTATTATCGGTAAGACATTTGCAGAAGTGGAAGCTATAGATTGGTACCAAAACTGGAACCAAGCAAACCTAATGTTTATCAGCGACTTTAACGGAAATGGAACTCTAGAATTAAATGAGTTCTTCATGGGTGGTAAAGCCGTTGTGTTAGCAACACCAGAGATAGCTGGATTACCTTATGTAATTTCAGGTCTAGTTGCTGCAGGAGGTATGGCAGCTGCTATGTCTACTGCCGATGGTTTGATTCTAGCGATTGCAAACGCTATATCACATGATGTTTACTATAAGATCATTGATCCAAAAGCGGAAACTGCAAAACGACTACTTGTTGCAAGGGTATTACTTGTAATAATTGGTTTTGCTGGAGCAACTATTGCAGCAATGGAGATTCAAGGAATCTTAGGTTCGGTTATCTGGGCTTTTGATTTTGCGATGTCTGGATTGTTCTTCCCACTTGTACTTGGTGTATGGTGGAAGAGAGCTAATAGACAAGGTGCGATTGCTGGTATGCTAGGTGGTCTAATCGCCGGTGCATGGTACTTAGTTTGGGTACGAACTGGTGGAAGTGGATTCCTAGGAATTACACAGTTAACATTTGGTATCTTCGGATCAGCTGTTAGTTTAGTTTTAATGGTAGTAGTTAGTTTAATGACTGCAGAACCAGATAAAGCTACTCAAAAAATGGTTGATGATGTACGTGTACCAAGTGGTAAATCAATTCTTGGTAAATCACACTAAATAAATCTTTTAAAGGGGCGATTAATTTCGCCCCTTTTATTTCACTACTTTTTCCAATATAAATTTTGAATGTCGGCAAATTTTCATCCTTTAATATATTTTATTGATTATTTACTTGGAATTATCATGTGGACTCTAATTGGAAGAGTGGCGATGAATATTTTTCAAAGAGAGGACTCACAATTCTTTTTCATGAGAGTATTTGTGAAATACACCAATCCTCTAATAAAATTATTTAAACCAATAACACCCTCATTTATCATTGGGCCATTGGTGCCCTTGTATGTTGCTTGGTTTTTCTACATGATTAGATTTTATCTAATGCCTTGGATCTTAGGCTATTCGGTGATGGGAATGTTGTCATTTCCTTTAGAGAGTGAAATTTCTAGACAAATTTATCAATTTTTTAATTCATTTTAATTTTTAAAATTGATACTAGTTTATTTAGTAATCAATGAAAAATATACAAATTTCACCATCAATTTTGTCAGCTGACTTTAGTCAGTTAGGTACAGAGATAAAAAGACTTGAAGAAGGTGGGGCTGATATGATTCATGTGGATGTGATGGATGGTCATTTTGTTCCTAACTTAACAATAGGTCCTCCTGTAATTAAAGCTCTTAGAAAGCATTGTTCATTAAAATTTGATGTTCATTTGATGATATCACCGGTGCATAAATATATAGATGCTTACGCTGATGCGGGAGCAGATATAATTACTATTCATCCCGAAGCAACTGATAATTTAGAAAATTCAATTAAAAAAATAAAAGAAAAAAATAAGAAAGTAGGAGTTTCGCTTAATCCTGAATCAAAAATTGATTTAATAATAGATTTATTAGATCAAATAGATTTAGTCCTGATTATGAGTGTAAATCCTGGATTTGGGGGGCAAAAATTTATGCCAGAAGTTTTAGATAAAATTAAAGAACTAAAAAAAATAAAAAAACAAAAAAAGATGGCTTTTGACATAGAAATTGATGGTGGAATCAATTTTGATAACTGCAAAAGTGCAATTGATGCTGGAGCTAACATTCTTGTTTCTGGTACTACAGTATTCAAAAGTAATGGTGGAGATATAAAGAAAAATATTAATTTATTAAAATTAAAATAAGTTAATGATTATTACAAATTCCCTAGGTATTTTAGGACAAATTTATTCTAATATAAAAGAAAGTTTTAAATCAATTTATCAAAATTCAAATTTTTACGAAAAAAGGATATCAAAAACTTTTGATAATAGTTTTGAATATAAACCAAGTCCCCACTTACTTTCGTCCATAGTCAAATACCAAAATAAGAAATATAAAATTGAAGATTTTGCTATTGAATCAATTTGGAAGAAAAATTTAAGCTCAAAAGATTATGAAAAATTAAATAATTTTTTTTGGTTTTTCAGCCTAGATTTAAAATCATCTAAGAAAACTACACAAACAGTTATAAAAAATTGGATTTCAAATAATACTAAATATCAAAAAAAAAGTTGGGAATTTGATTTAACATCAAAAAGAATTATTTCATGGTTATCAAATCATCAACTTACTTATGAAGATAGTGATCAAGAATATAGATCTTCCTTTGATCACATGATCCAAAAACAAACTAATCATTTATTAAATGAAATAAAAAATCCAAAAGAGATAGAAAATAAAATGATTGGATGTGCTGCAATAATTTTGACTGGTTTAGCTTATAAGAATGAAAAACAATATCTTATTAATGGATTAAATTTATTAAAAAATATAATTAAATCTTCAATTGATAATCAAGGTTTTCCAAAATCAAGAAATATAAAGCAATTAATATTTTATTTAAAATACTTTATAATAATAAGAGAGTGGTTCAAAGAGTCTCAGAGTTTAATTCCTGAATATATTGATGAGACTATTTATTATTTAGGATCAAGTTATGCTTTCATTTGGCAAAATATAAAACAAGATATTTTTTTTAATGGTAATTACTCTTCTGAAAATAAAGAATTTGATCAATATTTAAAAAGGTTTGGTTATACTTTTAAGAGTCAAGTAAATGAACTTGGTGGATACGCAATACTTAAAAATAAAAAAATTATTCTTGCTGCAGATATAGGTTCTAGTCCTAACAAATCTTTTTCCAACGACTATCAAGCGGGTGCTTTATCATTTGAAATATTTTCAAATGATAAAAAATTATTTTCAAATGCTGGTTATTACTCAGATAAAAATAATAAATTTAATAAATTATCAAGAAGTACCTCGCTACATTGTTCTTTAACAATTGAGGACTATTCTTCTTGTAATTTTACAAAGCATCAAAAAAATTTGATTATTGATAAAGGACTGAAAGTATCAAAAAAAAATGTAGTTTTTGAAAATAATTATTGGAAAGTATCAGGTACGCATGATGGCTATTTAATTAAATTTGGAACCATTTATGAGAGAGAAATTGAGTTCTATCCAGAACAAATGAAATTTATTGGCTATGATAAATTATTTAGAAAAAGTTCAAATAAAGAAATTAAATTTGATATTAGATTTCATCTTAATCCAAACTCAAAAGTGATGAAAACACAAGATAACAAATCTATACTAATTGATTTAGATGAGGAAGGTTGGAAATTTAGTTGTGATAAATTTGAGATTAATATTGATAATGGTTTATATTTCGGTAATAAAAATTCATATAAAGAAAACCAAAATATTTTTATCTCAGGAATGAACAATGAAAAAGAGCAGGTTATAAAATGGGAGATAAGTAAATTATAATGAATAGAAAAATCAAAACAGCCTTAATTTCTGTATCTGACAAAAAAAACTTAAAACCTTTATTAAATATTTTAAAAAAAAACAAAATAAAAATAATCAGCTCAGGTGGAACCTATAAAGAAATTATAAGATTAAAATTTAAGTGTTTAGAGGTTTCTAAATTTACTAGTTCTCCTGAAATTTTAGAAGGCAGAGTAAAAACTCTTCATCCTAAAATTCATGCTGGTATTCTAAATAAAAGAGCAAAAAAATCTCACTTAAAAGACCTAAAAAATAATAGTTTTGAGAATATTGATTTAGTCATTGTTAATTTTTATCCATTTGAGAACACTATTAAAAAAACAAAAAACCATAAAAAAATTATAGAAAATATAGATGTGGGTGGTCCTACAATGGTTAGGTCTGCAGCCAAAAACTATAATGATGTGACTGTAATTACTTCTTCAGACCAGTATGAGGAATTAATTGAAGAATTAAAAAAGTTCAAAGGATCTACTTCCTTAAGTTTTAGGGAAAAGCTATCAAGGATAGCTTTTACTGAAACAGCTTATTATGACTCTGTTATTTCAGACTATTTCAATAAAAAAACAAATACTATTTTCCCTAAGAAAAAAATTTTACATGGAAATCTTAGAGAACAACTGAGATATGGAGAAAATCCTCATCAACAAAGTGCAATATATTCAAGTAATTCGAATACAAATTTAAAACAAATTCATGGAAAACAACTAAGTTATAACAATTATAATGATATATTTAGTGCTTTAACTATTTCAAGATCTTTACCAAAGGGTAAAGGAACAGTCATAGTTAAACATGCAAATCCATGTGGAGTTTCTACTAAAAATGATCATTTAGAGAGTTATAAATCTGCTCTTTCTTGTGATCCCGTAAGTGCTTTTGGTGGGATAGTTTCTTGCAATTTTAAAATTAATAAAAATTTAGCTTTAGAATTAAATAAATTATTTTTAGAGGTAATTATCGCCAATGGATTTGAAAACAGTGCTATCAAAATATTAAAAGCTAAAAAAAACTTAAGACTAATTGACGGAACAAATTACTCATCAGAAGAACTTCTTAAATTTGTATCATTCAACCAAAATATAATGATACAATCAGAGGACTTAAATTTATTTTCAACTAAAAATTTTAAAATCGTTTCAAAACGAAAACCAACATCAAAACAACTTAAAGATCTTATTTTTGCTTTCAATGTATGTAGGTATGTCAAATCAAACGCAATAGTGTTAGCATCAAACGAAACCACTGTTGGTATTGGCTCTGGTCAACCAAGCAGGTTAGATAGTTGTCAAATAGCAATAAATAAAATGAAAAAATTTAATCTCCAGAATGATAATTTAGTTGCGGCGTCAGATGCATTTTTTCCTTTTGTGGATGGTATTGAAAAATTAGTACAATCCGGTGTTAAAGCAGTAGTTCAACCATCTGGATCAATAAGAGATAAGGAAATAATTAAGTTTGCAAATGAAACTGGTACAGTACTACTTTTTTCAAAGACGAGACACTTTAGACATTAGATATTTTATCTATTTTTGCTGCAAGAATAAAATCACTCTCTGCCAGACCTTTAATTGCATGTGTGAATATTTTGATTCTTGCATAACCCCAACCAAACCATAAATCAGGGTGATGACCTTCTGCCTCAGCTATTTCTCCAACCTTGTTTACAAATTTCTGACTTTGTAAAAAATTATCAAATTTAAAACTTTTAATTAAATGAAATCCATCAAGTTTATCCTCTAAAACTTCCCATCCATCAACTTTTTTTAAATATTTATGGATTTCTTCTGCATTGAATGGAGGAATATTTCCTTCACATGGTACACATTTTTTATTTGCCAAATCTTCACTCATCAAAATAGTTTAATTCTTTTAATTCTTTTCTAAATTCTTTATTTAACTTTTCTTTTATATCAGATGGTAACAATTTCTGCCATCGATTATTAAAACCTAGATTAAAAAAATTAATAACTTTACCCGTCTTCTTTGATGATACCTTTTCATCAAAACCTTCGTTTAACTCTTTATTTTTTAAATTTGAGAAATTTGTAGATTTTATTGAATTTAAAAACTTTTTTTCATTTAAATTCGTATCCTTTCCATTTAAGTTATTAATAAACATAATGATTTTCTCAAATACATTTTCTTTGTCTTTTTCTAAATCCTCATATTTAATGAACAAAGTCTTAAATTTTTTATTATTTTTCCATGACTTGTAGTGATTTGACCAAGAATTAAGATAGGTAAAATTACTATGATCTAATTCATGAGATGTCTCTAATAATGAGGAATTCTCATCAACCATATGTGAATAGGCCTCTTCATAAGTTAAATCATAATGATGTGTTAATGATGTAATAACATTTCTTGGATCTCTAACAATATAAATAGCTCCTCGTGTTATATTTGTTGTGGTAAATTCATTGCTTTTAAATGGATAAAGACAATTGTGAGTTTTAACTAGATTTAAATCTAAATTTTTAAAAAAAAAATTTTGATTAAATATCCAATTTTTACTTGCTTCTTCTTTATTGGTAGATTTCAACTTAGAAAATTTCATATTAGGGAACTGATGAATTTTTAATAGTTGATCAAAATTAAATTTTCCATCATCTGAAAAATAATAACTTGCCAGAAATGATCTTAAATAAGTATTTCCACTTTTAGGATAAGATGCAATCCAAATTATCACGATAAATTTTCTTCAATTGGAGCGGGCAAAGGGGGTCGAACCCTCGACCTTCTCGTTGGCAACGAGACGCTCTACCACTGAGCTATGCCCGCTTGTTATATAAGTCTTGAAATTAGTAGCTTTTTAAAAATTAAGCAATAGTCAAAATAATTTAATTTAAATTAAAGATTGGTTGTTTAATCATTGTGATAAACTTAAATAATTAATTTTAATACAATTTTAAATCAAATTAATGAGCAGAATTCAAGATTCAATAGAATATCAAGAGATATTAAAAAATTTAAATAATAAAAATTTTTCAAAAGCTTTGGAGGAACTTAAGTTAATTTCAAAAAATTATTCAGATAAAAATATAATTTTAAAATTATTTGCAATTATTTATTTTAATTTAATGGAATGGGAAAACGCTATTAAATATTATAAAAAAATTTTATCGTATGAGAGAGATAAATATAAAATTTATATTAATATTGGTGTCTCTTTCTTTAGATTAGGTAAAATAAATAAGTCGATTGATGCATTTAAAAAATCAATTAAAGATAACCCAAATATTGGATTAACATACAACAACTTAGGAATATCTTATCTTGAATTAGGTATGTTTGAAAAAGCAAGGATTCAATTTATTTATGCATTAAAATTAAACGGTAATGACTTTCAAGCACAAAGTAACCTTATCAATACTTTTAATTTTAAAAAACCTAAAGATGATAATCAACATCCACTTGTAAAAATAAATGATAAAATAAACAATTTAATAAAAGAAAATAAAATTAATAGTGGATTTAATAATAATTATGTAAAAATTCTACTGGAAAAGAGTAATGAATTTATAAAAGAATATAGAAAGAATTTATTTTTAAAAGAAACACAAATTTTTAGAAAAAATTCAGAAAATTTAAATTGTGGAAGGCATTTTAAAGTTTTCAATGAATTTAATGTAATACCAAAATATTGTTTTGGCTGTTATAAAATACAGATAAATTTAAAGACAGT
>CACJBQ010000016.1 GCA_902591695.1 uncultured Pelagibacteraceae bacterium
TAAACCACATAATGTGTGAACATTAAATCTCTTAGATACTTTTTTAAAATCTTCAAAATGTTTTGCTCCTATATTGGTCCCAATTATAGCTACTTGATATTTTTTCATTTTTTTTCAGCTTCCTCTTGAGCTTTAATAGCAAGTTCCATTGAAAGATAAGTAAGCTCTTGAGGACATGCAGTTTCTGTTCTGTTTAAAACATCATTAATTAAATTACTAAAGTAGGGTAGTTTAACATTAGAACAGTCAATATGTTTTACCTCATTATTATTTGCTAAAAATAAATGATTACCTTTTTCTGATTTTGCTAAATCTGTATACTTTCTTATTTCAATAAAACCCTTGTCTCCTAGGATTAACAATCTTCCATCTCCCCAGGTTGGAAGAGCATCTGGAGTAAACCAATCCAGACGAACATAACCATGCCCACCATTACCAGTAAGGTTCACTTCACCAAAATCTTGAAAACCAGGCATATCCTCTTTTGTCGTATTTTCTACTAGTGTATGGTTGATTTTTGCCTGATTTGAATTTGTAAATACTAAAAATTGATGAATTTGGTGAGAACCAATATCGGTAATGATTCCTCCATAACTTTGACGATTATAAAACCAATTAGGTCTTTCATAATTACCCTGTCTATGTGGGCCTGTTCCAATTGTTTGTTTTACTTTTCCTATTTTACCTTCATTTACTAATTCTTCTGCTTTAGCAACTGCAGCAACGTGAAATCTTTCAGAAAAATTTACAGACCAGATCTTTCCAGTTTCTTTAACAGTATTTTTCAAATTATTTAATTGATCTAAGGTAGTACAGCCTGGTTTATCTACCATAACATCTTTCCCAGCTTTTAATGCATCTATTGAATGACCAGCCCTATCTACAGGGATTGAAGATATTAAAATCATATCAATAGATGAGTCATTTAATATTTCCTCTTTATTTTCTTTTCTTTTAATATTTGGGTATTTTTTATTAAATTCTTGAAGAGTTAAAGGATTTCCATCTGTCCAAAAATAATTACAGCTACAACCTTCTTTAATCATTTCATCTAGCATATCGAAAATATGACCATGATCTATTCCGATTACTCCAAGGTTAAGTGTTTTTTTCATAAACTAATAAGAACCTTTTTGTTTTGCTCCTTTATAAAAAATTTCTTGCAAGTAATCATTTTCTTTTTTTCGAAGTAAAATACTTTTTTCACTCATCAAAGTATTAGTTCTATTTATAATTTCATGATGATGATATTTATCCTCTCCTCTTGCAATTTGAACACTATTTTTACCTAAGGTTTGTTTTACATTAGTGCCTATATAACTTTGAATAACAAATCCTATTCTTCTATCGTTACTCTTGTTAATACCTGACCCATGTACGACTCTTGGATGATGCAAAGACATTTGACCAGCTTTTAGTTCTACAGATTTAACTTCGTCTTCAGGTACATTTTCAACTGTTTGTCCTCTGGTAAGTAAATTTCCTTCATTAAATTTTTCATTGTGATCTTTAATATTCAAATGTGATTTAGGCCACATTTTCATGCACCCATTATTTTCATTTGAGTCTGTTAATGCTACCCATGCTGTCACCCAGTTGTGAGGTTCTAATCCTATATACTTTGCATCTTGGTGATAGCTTACAAAACCTTGTTCGTTAGGGTTTTTAATAAATAAAGTAGTGCTGCAAACTAAGATGTTTTTTCCAATAATACTTTCTACAGCATCTAAAATTTTTGAATTATGAACAATCGAATCTAGTTTTGGTGAAATTAAATGAATATTATATCTTCCCGACTTATCTATTTCATTTGACATTTTTTTTTCTATCAATTCTATTTCTTCTCTTGCCTCCAATGCTTCACTATTAGATAAAACTTCAATAGGGGATATGTAACCTTGATCTTCATACTGTTTAAGTTGATTTGATGATAGATAAGTCATATTATTTTGAAAAGATTATATGAGCTCAACTATTTCTTCAATATTTTATGGCCGAAGTATTTAAATTAGGAATTGCTGCAAACAACAATCAACCAATCAAGGAAGTAAATTCGATTGATGTTTTAGCAAATAAAGGAATAGTAGGCGATCGTCATTTTCATGATTTTAATGATCCTTACAATCAATTATCTCTAATTGAGTCTGAGAATATTGATGAATATAATATTAAATTTGGTCTAGATATACCTTATATCAATTTTAGAAGGAATGTTGTTACAAAAGGCATTCAATTGAATGACTTAATTGGAAAAAAATTAAAGGTAGGAAGTGTTGAATTAGAGGGAGTTGAATTATGTCGTCCGTGTAGACATTTGACTGAAATGCTTGATCAAAAAAATATTCTTAAAGAATTTATGAGAAAAGGTGGTCTTCGATGTCAAATCCTATCCTCTGCTAATATTACTATCGGTGATAAAATAGAAGTATTGAGCTAAATATTTTTATTTTAAGATTTCTCTTCATTAAAAATAGAAACAGGATCAGTTTTTGATGGCTCTTCAATTGGTTCGGTAGTTGGGTTAAGTTCTATACCAGCTGGTGTAATTGATTGAGGCATTGCAACAAACTGTGAATCAGGATTTTCAACAACAGGTCTTACTTTTGATCTATAAACACCATAAATTCCAATTAATATATGAAAAAACATCAAGAATATAAAAAAACCATTTAAATTAGTTAAGTCCATAAATATTGAACACAAAAAAGGTCCACCCATTGCGCCCATACCAAATGTGAACTGTAAACTAGCACCTGCAGCAACAAATTTTTCTTTTGGTATAAAATCATTTGTATGTGCTAAAATTAATGAAAACATAGGAAGACTACAAAATGAAAATAAAATTAAGAAAACATAAAACCAAAATTTACTTGTTGCTAAACCATCAGGCATATACATTTGGCCAGACGCAAAAATTGCACAAAGTGCAAAGAATGCTGCAGCAAAACTAACTATAATAATTACTTTTCTTCTATCATACATATCTGAGAGTTTTCCTATTGGCCATTGCGAGATAGCACCTGATACTGCTAATAGAAATGTTACAACTGAAATTTGAAATATAGAAAAATTCATTCCTGCCGCATATACAGCTAGTAAAGTAAATAATGCAGATTGAATTGCTCCATAAAAAAATGAACTGACCATTCCAAAAGGAGAAGAAATGTAAGCTTCTCTTAAAGACATAGTTTCAATTTTTTTAAAAGTAGGAGGTTTTCTTTTTGTTAATAAAATTGGTATTAGTGCTCCCGAAGTAATTACTGATATCAAAATAAAAGGTTCAAAATTTATTGGATTGCTAAAATTTAAAAAAAACATACCACAACCCATTGCTCCATACAAAATCACCATGTATAGCGATAAGACACTTCCTCTATTTTTATTACTTGCTCTATCATTTAACCAACTTTCAGCAACTGTATAAATAGAAACCATACTAACTCCAGTTAGCACTCTTAATAAAAACCATACAAATGGATTTATGAAAACCGCATGAACCAAAATAACTAAAGATGCTATAGATGCAAAAGCAGCAAATATCCTAATATGTCCAACTCTAGAAATTAATTTTGGAATAGTAATCGCACCAATAAAATATCCCACAAAATATCCAGACATCATGAAACCTGTAGCAGCTAAACTAAATTCTTCTTTAACAGCTCTAACTCCTAGCAAAGATCCTTGAAAACCATAGGCAAGCATTAGAGCTCCCATCCCCATAAATAATGCCCAAGAATTCTTTAATATTTTATTCATATGAATCGCTATCTATTTCTGATTTGTGGACAAATCAAGTTATTTGTAATTTAGGAATTAAGATTTTTTGAGCTTAAGAAATGAGTGAATTGCTATTGTTAAAATTATAACAATACCACCTTGGACTGTCTCTATGCTCGGTTGTTCTTTGATAATTATCCATACCCATATAGGACCAATTATAGTTTCCAATAAAAAGAATAAATTTACTTCCTCAGCTGGTATAAATCTTGGAGCTATTGTTACTAAAACAAATGGTATTGCTACGCACAAAACACACATTAAAGGAATATAAATTATATCATTTCCAACTAGGTCAAAACTTTCAACGAAGAAAAATGCAAAAATTGCAACACACAATTTCCCTAAAACTGCTGAGGGAAGCAAATCTCTGTCCTTTACTGATCTTACCAACACAGCATTAACCGCAAGTCCAGTAGCAGTGACCAACCCCATAAAATCACCGAAAAAGTTCCCTAACTGAATTGAGTCATAAAATATATAAATAGCAGAAAAAAAAGTTATTAATATTGCAACCCACGTTTTTTTATCAGGTACTTCCTTTAAAAAAATCCCACCTAATATTGCCGAGATCATTGGGGCCATAGCAACCATTACCAGAGTATTTGCTACATTAGTATTTTGAATAGATACAAGAAATGTAATATTACAAATTGCAAAACTGATAGTATAAAATATTCCTGTGTAACCTACGTTAAATAAAGCATTTAAGAAATTTCTGTTATAAAAAATTAATAAACCTATTAAAACTACAACAAAAGGAATAGCCCCTCTATAAAATAACATTCCCCAAGTTTCGATATTTGATAATCTTATTAAAAGAGAGTCAGGAGTAATAAGCATTACCGCTATAAAGGCTAACAAAGAACCTTTTTGTTGGTTGTTTAAAGCATTCATGCTTTAAGCTCTCTCCAAAAAGTCTTAGCTAAATTTTTTCCTGATAGATCATAAAGTGTTTTAAGTCCAGTTGGAGAGGTAACATTTATATCTCCATTGAGTTTTTGATCTATAAAATCAATTCCTGCAAAAAAAATATTTTCTTTTTTTAAATCTTTTGCAATTAATTTTGAAATTTTAATTTCTTTACTTGTTAATTTTATATTTATTGGTTTTGCTCCTTTACTCATATTGCTTAAAATTGAACCTTTCTTTGGAACTCTTGAAATTGCACCACATACTTTCCCATTAATAATAAAAACCCTTTTGTCTCCCTTACTTATTTTAGGAAGAAATTTTTGGCACATGATATGATCATGTTTTTTAATAAATTTATTAACTAATTTTGAATTAAATTTAATTAGTAAATGAATATCATTTCCACTGAAACTATGGATGGGTTTTAAAATGACTTTTTTGTTTTTTTTGAAAAATTTTTTTATTTCATTCATATTTTGAGTAAAAATAGTAGCTGGCATGTATTTTTGATATTTAGATGAATACAATTTTTCAGAAATATTCCTTACAGAGGTAGGGTTGTTAATTATCTTAACTTTAGTCTTAATTTTATCTAAAATGTATGTTGTTGAAATATACTCAAGATTAAAAGGTGGATCTTGCCGAATAAGAATAAATTTACATTTACTTAAGTCTAAATTTTGTTTTTTTGTGATTTCATAGAATTTTTTGTTGCTATAGTTAAATTTAATAAAAAAGCCTTTAGCTGTAACTTTCGAATTAACAACTGATAAATCTTTTGGATCATAATAGAAAATTTTATATTTTTTGTTCTGAATTTCATTTGCTAAAAATACACTTGTATCCGTTAAAGGATTTAGTTTAGAAGGATGGTTTCCTTGAACAGCAACAATTTTATTTGTCATACAATTCGTCTAAATTTTCGTTTTTTGAAAATTTACTAATCATATGATCTGCATTTGTTGTCTTATTATCAATTACTTTTTGTAGATGGTTTAGAAATACAGTTTCGTTATTACCTTTTTTACTTAAAATATCTCTATTCCCTAAACCTTTTCTTGAAAGATCTAAAAGTGTAGATGACCAATAAAGAAGATCTTTACCCATCAATTGAGTATTAAATCCTTTTTGTGGCGCCTCTAAATATGCGTTAATTATTTTATCGATGTCCCATGTTAAAATTAGTTCATGAACTTCATCTAAATTTCCATAAAGCATACCTATATTGAAAGCTGGTCCTGCACACAAACAATCCCAACCACAGGTATCCATTGATCTTAATTCAATATACTTTTTTACTCTATTCTCAGTAAATATTGTGCTTAAGTGCGTTGTTAAGTCTGTTTCAGTTGGAAGTCTATTTCCAATTTCTTGGATTTTTCCTTCCATAAAATCTTTAAAAATATATTTCCTGCCTGAAATATACTGATCTTTATTTTGTATAAATAATATAGGAAAATTAATTACAAAATCTGCATATTTTTCAAAATTCATATTTTTGAAAAATAATTTAGGCAATCCACCTCTAGAAGTACTTTGCCATACTTTAGATCTATAAGATAAATAGTTGCTATTTTTTTTCTCTACGATTGATGAATTAGCAAATAAAGCAATAGCAATAGGCACAATAGAATTTGCTACTCTGAACTTTTTAATGAAATCTTCTTCTGAACTATAATCTATATTCAACTGTGTACCACATGTTCGATACATCATGTCCAAACTAAGTTCACCACCTAGAGGCATATCCTTATTCATCAGTTCATATCGTTGTTTAGGATTGTTCGGGATTTCACTTAATTTAGATATTGGATCGAATCCTGCGCTAACAATTTTAATATCTAATTTTTTTGTAACTTGCTTTAGTTCAAACAAATAGTCTTGTGACTCTGCACAAGCTTCGTGCATATGATTTAATTTATCTCCTGATAATTCTATTTGATTGCCTGGTTCAAGAGTTATATTTTTTCCACCTTTATTAAGAGCAATGATATTTTTTTTTTCAAAAACTGGATTCCAGCCAAATTCAAGCAGAGCTGTAAACATTTCTTTTATTTTAGAATAATCAACCCTTTTATTGTCCGAATTATTAAATAAAAACTTTTCATGCTCAATCCCAATTTTAAAATTTTTTGGTTCTTTAATACCTGATTTAAAATAATTTATAATTTTTTCTTTTGAATCAATCATGCGTTGTAAGTAGTGATTTATATCTAAATTTAAAGATAATAATAAGGCTCTTTTGCGAATATTTTTTTAACTAATGGCTTAAAATCATCTAAAGTCATACTTTTGTAATCAGGGTCAAAAGAGCATTGGTCATATTTTTCACAAAAATCTATAGTGTCTTGATAATACTTGTGGTCTTTAAATTTATCTCTTGCATTTCTGTCACCACCTAAATGATGAGCACTGTAGTAAGTTTGAAAAAGACCATGATGTAGAACAATCCAATAAGTTCTTTCCGAAACATAAGGCCTAAGTATAGATGCAGCATATTGGGAGTGATTCATTGGCGCTAGATCGTCTCCAATATCATGTAGTAAAGTTGCAACAACCATTTCATCACTTTCTTTATTTTTATAAGCTCTTGTTGCAGCTTGTAACGAGTGTTCTAGTCTAGTGATTTTGTAACCTTCTAAAGTAGTAGTTTGTTTAGATAAATAATTTAAAACTCTATCAGCTGTTTGTCTTTCAAAGTTTTTCTCAAATTTTTCAAGAAGCTCATAATCTTCCGTAGTTCCATTTTTCATTTCAGTAAAATTAACTGTTTTCATAATTTAATTATTTGATCCAGTGCTTAATAGAGATAACTGTGTTATTTTATTATCTCCTAATTCATCTACTAATTTAACAGGATACTCGCCCGTAAAATAATGGTCTGTTAATTGTGGATATGTTTCGCTTCTTTTTTCAAAACCAATAGCTTTATATAATCCTTCTATTGATAAAAATCTTAAAGATTTAGCTCCAATATATTCACAAATTTCATCATTAGATTTATTTGCTGCTAACAATTCTTTTTTTGTAGGTGTATCTACACCGTAGAAATCTGGATATCTTATTTCAGGGCATGCAATTTTAACATGAACTTCTTTCGCACCGGCATCATAAAGCATTTTGACTATTTTATATGATGTGGTTCCTCTAACAAGAGAGTCATCAATAAGAATTATTTTTTTATTTTTAATTGTAGT
This sequence comes from uncultured Pelagibacteraceae bacterium, assembly GCA_902591695.1. Lineage (GTDB taxonomy): Bacteria > Pseudomonadota > Alphaproteobacteria > Pelagibacterales > Pelagibacteraceae > Pelagibacter. Next base: position 7,890 of record CACJBQ010000016.1, read on the forward strand.
TTGATTAGCATTTAATTTTAATTTAACACCCAAGCTTCTAATTTTCTGGCTTGGTTCAATGAAGGTTCTTCCAACATAATGATTTCTAATTAATCCATGTTCAAAGTTCATTTTTAATTCTTGAGCAAAACCCATAGCAGCAGCATTTCCAGAATCTGGAACAGGAACCACTATATCAGCATCAGTATCATTTTCTTTTGCTAGCTCTTTACCAATATTTTTTCTATGCTCATAAGCTGTTTTTCCTCCAATCAGACTATCTGGTCTTGAAAAATATATATATTCAAATACGCAAGGTCTAACTTTTTTAGCAGGGAAGGGCTTAATACTTTTCAGCTCATTATTTTCAATTAAAACTATCTCACCATTTTCAACTTCTCTAACAAATTTAGCACCAATAATATCAAATGCACAAGTTTCAGAGGCTAAGACATAACTATTGCCAAGCTTACCAATTACTAGTGGTCTAATTCCATAAGGATCCCTAACTCCAATTAGAGAGTTTTGCGTTAACATAACTAACGCATAGCCACCTTGAATTTGAAAAATTGCATCAATTACTTTGTCAATTGTTTTTGGTCTTTTTGATTTAGCAATTAATTGAACAATAGTTTCAGTGTCTGAGGTAGTATAAAATATAGCTCCATCTTCAACTAGTTTATTTCTCAAAGCTATTGAATTAGTAAGATTTCCATTGTGTGCAACTCCAATTCCACCTGCATTGGTATCAGCAAAAAAAGGCTGTATGTTTCTTAATATATTATTTCCAGTCGTACTGTATCTGTTATGGCCAATTGCATAATTTCCCTTAAGATTATTAAGTACTTTTTCTTTATTGAAATTATCACCAACTAAACCAAATCTTTTTTCAGAATAATATTTTTCTCCATCAAAAGTAACTATTCCACAACCCTCTTGACCTCTGTGTTGTAATGCATGTAGTCCAAGTGCTGTTAGAGCCGAAGCATCCTTTGCATTGCTAATACCAAAAACTCCACATTCTTCCTTTAGTCTTGGATTATAGATCTGTAATTTTTTCTTTAGAATCTTGATATGTTTTTTCATTAGGAAATTCTTTTATCAGATAACTACTACCTTTTTCTAAATATGGAAAGATGTATGATTTGTCAAAATTTATTGGCCATTTATCATAATTATAAACAATATGAACACCTGAAAAGATGCATACAGAAATAATGTAAGCTCTTATAAAACCAAAAAAGAATCCAAACGTCGTATCTAAGCCACCGATTCCCGTATATCTGACCGCTTTACTGATTCCTTTATTAACTAATAAAACCAAAAAGATAACAACCACAAATATTACTATTCCCAAACTAACATCGAGCACATATTCATTATCAATTATGTCTTTTACATAAGGTTTAATTTTTGGAAATAGAATTAATGTAATTATGTATGCCAGCAACCATTTAGCCATTGAAAGAATACTTAAAATAAAGCCTTTTTTATAACAATTCACTAAAGAAAGGATTGTTAAAATTAAATAAATTAAATCAATAATTGATATTGCTTTATAAAAATCTTTTATGATTTCTAACATTAAGATGATTTGCCAAAAGGTTTAATAATTAAGATTAATGCAGGAAGTAGTGTTAATACCGATATCATAGCCAATAGCATAGCCAGGCCAGTAAATACACCAAAATAAATTGTTGGGATAAACTTTGATAACACTAAAATTGAAAATCCAAAAACAATCGTTATTGAAGTATTTAGTATAGCAACCCCAACAGTTGAATGACAAGTTTTTAATGTTTTATTGTAATCCTTTATTTTATAAAACTCTTCTTTAAACCTGTAAATGTAGTGAATACTATTATCTACTGCTATTCCTATTGTAATTGCTGCAATAGTTATAGTCATCATATCTAAAGGTATTCCTAATAATCCAATTATTCCTAGTATAAAAAAAGCAGCAATAAAATTTGGAACAACACCAATCAATGAAAGTTTAATATTTCTAAATAAGATTATGAACATTGAAAATATTCCAATCATAACCAATCCCAATGTTAAAATTTGAGATTTAAACAAGCTTTGTAATAAGTTATTAAATAATATTAATACACCTGCTAATTTGTAATCTTTTTCTTCTAAACCAAATTTATCTTTAAGGTCAAAATTGATTTTGTTAATTAAATCATTTCTTCTTAAATTTTCCTGCGAGTCTATAATTCTTAAACTAATTCGAGCCTCATTATCTTTAATAGAAAGATAAGGATCAATGATTTCAGTTTTAATGCTCTCAGGAATTTTAGAGTAAAGTACTCCCATTTCTAAAGTGCCTAAAGGCTTATTATTATTTAATTGAGTAGCTACTTCTATAATTGATGAAAAAGATAGAACTTTACCAATTTCTGGTAAGCTATCTAAGTAATTATGAACAGATGTAATTAGATCAATTTTATCTTTGGTAAACCAATATTTTTCATCATTAGTATCTTCTTCATCACCCCAATCGTCAAATTCGTCATCTTCTTCAGTTTTTTTTACCTTTTCTTTCTCAGGAAATTTTATAATAACTTCCAAAGGAGTGGTTCCACCTAGCTCCTCATCGATAAGCTTCATACCCTTGTAAATTTCAGTATTCTTATCAAAGTAATTTATAAAACTATTTTCAACTTCAAGCTTACTTATTCCAATAACACTGGATACTATAATTATTCCAGTTATTAAGAAGATGGAGTTTTTATTATTTATAGAAATTAAACTTAGTAAATTTGTAATTTTAGATTTCTGTTCTTTTTTAACTGAAATATTATTTGTGGGTGCAAAGTTTAAAAGGGTAGGTAGCAAAGTAAATGTAATGATAAATGATGTAATCAAACCAAAAGTCATCATCCAGCCAAAATCAATAATAGGTTTTATTTCACTAAAAATTAAAGATAAGAAAGCGAAAATTGTCGTAAGAACAGTATAAAGAATTGGCCAAAACATTTTTGAAGTTGTTAATGAAATAATTTCAAAATTATTTTTTGATGGAAGATCTTTTTTAAGTTGAAGAAATCTTGTACTCATATGAATATTCATTGCCATTGTTAGAATTAACATCAGTGCAATAAAATTTGATGAAATAACCGTAACTTTCCATCCTAGCAATCCAAGTAATCCCATCATTATTATTACAGAAAAAAGACAACTACTTATAGGGACTACAATCCAAAGAAAATTTCTAAAAACAAACCATAAAGTGGCTATTATAAATAATAGAACTCCTAAACCAAAAACAATTATATCACTTTTGATAAAAGTCATCATATCATCAGCAATCATTGGTATTCCTCCAAGATAAATCTTTCCAACATCACCATAACTTTGAATAACTTGTCTAATTTCTAAAATATTCTGATGGTTTTGTTTTTTGATTTGATCTTTAATTAGTTCTACTTCTTCTTTTGAGTTATTTTCTATATCTTCTAATTTTTGAGATGGTTTAATGTTAACAATAATCCCACTAGTTTTACCGTCCTCACTAATGACAAAATTTCTAAAAACAGGACTATTTAAAATTTCTTTAAAACCTCGATTTTTATCAACATCTTCATCTTTTAAAGTTTTAAAGCTTTCTAGTCTTTCTTGAAGGGGTGCATCAGAATTGTTTAAAAGTGGAATATCTAATAAAGTAATTACACTATGGACCCAGTTAAGGCTCTGAATTTTATATTTTAAACTTAATAAATTATTAATTGATGAGTCGGTTACCATTCCCTCATTTGGCGTATAGGTAAGAATTAAAAATTCTTTAGATCCGTATCTCTCAGAGACTTCTTTCAAATATGCTAAATCTGGGTCACCCTCTATTAACAGGGTTTCTGATGAAGCATCTAGCCTAAAATTTTTTGAATAGTAACCAAAACTTAAAATAGCAATAATTAACAATAAAAATATTGCTTTGGGATTTTTAAGGATAACGTTTTGATAAAAATGAGCTATCATTCAAGCTCTTTATATTGGAATTTAACTTGATTGAGTATCCTTAAATTTTGTAAATCTTTCCTCAAATTCAAGAGTTACATTACCAATAGGACCGTGTCGTTGTTTCCCAATTATAATTTGAGCTAAATGTGCAACTTCATTCATTTTTGCTTGCCACTCTGCGTGTTCAACTGTTGCTTCTCTTGGCTCTTTTCTTTGTAAATAATATCCTTCCCTGTAAACAAACATTACAACATCTGCATCTTGCTCAATAGATCCTGATTCTCTCAAGTCTGCTAATTGAGGTTTATGATCATCTCTTTGTTCTACTTGTCGAGAAAGTTGTGAAAGAGCTACTACAGGAACGGAAAGTTCTTTGGCTATTGCTTTAAGTCCTTGAGTAATTTGTGAAATTTCTTGAACTCTTCCATCTTTGTTGAATGTAGTTCCTCTCATTAATTGGATGTAATCGACCACAATCATATCAAGGCCAAAAAGTCTTTTAATACGTCTTGCTCTATTGCTTAAAGCGGCAATACTTATTGCTGGTGTTTCATCTATATAAAGTGGCAGTTCAGAGATATTTTTTGATGTTTCTAAAAACTTATCAAACTGATCATCTGATATTCTTCCTCTTCTTATATCGTTAGAACTTATTCTTGCTTGTTCGGAAATAATTCTAGTGGACAGTTGTTCTGAGGACATTTCAAGTGAAAAGAAAGCTATAGATGATTTCTTACCACTTTCTTGTAATTTTTGAGCTGCATTAAAAGCTATATTTGTTGCAAGGGATGTTTTACCCATTGATGGTCGACCAGCAATAATAATTAAATCTGATTGGTGTAAACCACCAAGCTTATCATCTAAATCTCTTAATCCAGTTGGAACACCAACGATTCCCTCTTCATTCTTATAAGCAGCTGAAGCCATTTCAATTGTTTGTTTCATTGCTTCATCAAATTTTACTAAAGAAGAATTGAAAGAACCTTTTTCAGCCAAGTCAAATAATAATCTTTCAGAACTTTCGATTATTGATTGTCCGTTATTATCAAGATCATTTAATTTTGCACTATCAATAGTTTGTTCTGAAATTTTTATTAACTCTCTTCTAACAAACATATCGTAAATTATTTTTGAGTATTCTATCGCTTGCCTAACTGATGTAGAAAACTTTGTGATTTTTACCAAATATTCTGGAACATTTAGATCATCTTTTTCATCTTCAAAATAATTTTTTAAAGTAATTGGGTTAGCTAACATTCCTTTGTAGATAAGATTTTCAACTGCCTCAAATATTTTTTGATGCATTGGATCATAAAAATTAATACTGGAAATTATTGTATTTATTTCATCAAAAATATCGTTACTTACAAGGATAGACCCTATAACTGCCTGCTCTGCCTCAATGTTATTTGGCAACTCTTTAAATTGATCTTTGACTATACTTAAATTGTTTTCCATGAAAATAACTTATATGAAAATTAATTAATTCAAATTGTATATTAATGCTGGGGAAAAGAATGTATAATTATTGAATTGTATCAGCTGAAGAAACATTAATCGTAATTTCTGCATCAACTTCTGAGTGTAAGGAAATTTTAACTTTAAATTTTCCTAAAGCTTTTATTTCTTCAACTGGTTGTATCATTGAAGGCTTTATATCAATTTTGTTTTCTTCTTGAATAAGTTTTGAAATTTCAGTTGGTTTAACTGAACCATATAATTCATTATTTTCTGTACTTAGTTTTTTGACAGAATACTCTTTACCATTAATTTGTTCAGCAATTTGAGAGGCTTCTTTTTTCTTTTCATTATCTTTTTTAGATAGCTCTGCTTTAATCTTTTCAACTTCTTTTATATTTTCTTTTGAAGCATAAAGAGCTTTTTTATTAGCGATTAGAAAGTTTCTAGCAAAACCTCTTTTTACATCTATTACTTCGCCAATTGACCCAATTCTTTTTACGTTTTCTAATAAGATTACTTTCATTTTATATTAAAGCTAAATTTCTTGCTCTTTTGATTGAAAGAGAAAGTTCTCTTTGTTTTTTTTGAGATACATTTGTAATTCTTGAAGGCAAAATTTTACCATTCTCAGATACATATTTTTTTAAAAGTTTTATGTTTTTATAATCCACTTCAGGAGCACCTTTTATTGACAATGGACAAGTTTTTTTAAATTTATATTTATTTGGTTGAAAAATACTTAATTTTGCAAAGTTACTCTGCTTACCTTTTTTATTTCCACTTTGTCTTTTTGGCATTAGTTTTTACCACTTTCCTTTTTTTCGCTATCTTCTTTTTTTCCAAAATAGCTTGTTTCTAAATCAAATTTTTTTACTCTAACTGTTAAGTATCTTAGTAATTTTTTATCAATGGCCTCAT
>CACJBQ010000017.1 GCA_902591695.1 uncultured Pelagibacteraceae bacterium
AGCCTCTAGTATTTTGTGATCAAATTAGCCAAACCTTTAGAGATCTTTCGGATACTTTGAATTTATCAAATACTGATTTTATTAGAACTACAGAAGCTAGACATAAAAAAACAGTTCAGCATCTTTGGAATGAACTTGAGAAAAATGATGATATATATTTATCAAACTATTCAGGATGGTATTCAGTATCAGATGAAGCCTTTTATAACGAGGATGAAATTGAGGAATTAGATGGAAAAAAAATTGCTATATCATCAAAATCTCCTGTTGAATGGATTGAAGAAGAGTCTTATTTTTTTAGACTTTCAAAGTGGGAAAAACCTTTATTAGACTATTATAAATCTAATCCAGATTTTATTTCTCCTCAATCTAGAAAAAATGAAGTTATTAGTTTTGTAAAAAGCGGTCTTAAAGATCTTTCTGTAAGTAGAAAAAGTTTTTCATGGGGTATACAAGTTCCAAATAATAAAAATCACGTGATATATGTTTGGCTCGATGCTTTAACAAATTATTTAAGTGCATTAAACTATCCTAATACAAATGATGATTTGTTTAAAAAATTTTGGCCAGCCTCAATACATTTAATTGGAAAAGATATACTCAGATTTCATGCTGTTTATTGGCCTGCCTTTTTATTAGCAGCAAAAATTGATCTACCAAAGAGAGTTTACGGGCATGGATGGATATTATCAGGGGAAGAAAAAATGTCTAAATCTAAAGGAAATATTCTTGATCCAATTGAGATAATTAAAGAGTATGGTTTAGATCCTTTAAGATACTACTTAATTAAAGAAGTTTCTTTTGGAAATGATGGAAATATATCTCAAGAAAGGCTAGAAGATTGTATTAATAGTGATCTAGCAAACAATTACGGAAATTTATGTCAGCGTGTAACTGCTTTTGCAGTAAAAAATTGTGATGGAAAAATTCCATTAGAGATTAAATTTCATGATGAGGATTTATTAATACTAAATAAGTATAAAGATAATTTAGATAATATTAGGTCACAAATTGATAGTCAAAATATTAATTTTTACATTGATTATATTGTAAATTCACTTTTTGAAGCTAACAAATATTTTAATGATCAAGAACCATGGAAAAAGAAAGACGATATAATTAGATTAAATACCATTGTTTACACTACTTTAGAAATTGTTAGAAAAATAAGTTTTTTACTATATCCAATTATTCCTGAATCTTCTTTAAAAGCATTAAAAATTTTTAACATTGAAGAAAAAAATATAAAATTAGACTCAGTTTCTAATAATGAATATTTAACAAAAGGTAATAATATAAATAAAATAGACATACTTTTTAAAAAAATAGAGAAAAAAAATGATTGATTCACACTGCCATTTAGATCATGAACCATTATTAAGTGATTTAGCTAATGTATTACAGAGATCAAAAGATGTAGGTATTAAAAAATTATTAACTATCTCAACTTCATTTGAAAGTTTTTCTAGAGTAAAAGATTTAATTAATAAAGATGAGATGATTTATGGTACTATTGGTATTCATCCTCATGAAAGCTCCACAGATATTATCACTTCAAAACAGATCATTGAAGGTCTCAATGAAAACCCAAAAATTATTGGAATTGGAGAAACTGGGTTAGATTTTTATTATAATAATAGTGAAAAAGACAAACAAATAGCAAGTTTTAGAGAACATATAGATGCATCCATAAAAACCAATATTCCATTAATTGTTCATTCAAGAGATGCAGAAAAAGAAACTTTTGAGATTTTAAATGAATATAAAAATGAAAACCTTAAAATTTTGATGCATTGTTTTACTGGGTCTAAAGAATTCTCAGAAAAACTAATGACTTTAAATTCATTCTTTTCAGCAAGCGGTATCATTACTTTTAAAAACTCATTGGATTTACAAGATACGTTCAAATCTATTCCAATGGATAATATCTTAATTGAAACTGATAGTCCTTTTTTAGCACCCGTTCCTAAAAGAGGAAAAAAAAATGAACCATCATTCATTGATTTTACTGCTGCAAAATTAGCTGAAATTAAAAATATATCTAAAGAAGATCTTATAAAAAAAACTACAGATAACTTTAATAAACTATTTTTTAATTGAAATTAATGAAATTTATTATCTTAGGCTGTGGTAGTTCAATGGGTGTACCAAGACCAGATGGTTTCTTTGGAAATTGTGATCCCAATAATAAAAAAAATTATAGAACAAGATGTTCAGCTTTAATACAAACCACAGATGAAAATATTCTTATAGATACATCTCCTGACCTACGACAACAACTTTTAAGACATAAAATAAATAAAATTAATAAAGTATTATATTCTCACATGCATGGTGATCAAACTCATGGGATAAATGATTTAAGATCTTTTTATATAAACAATAAGAAACAGCTTGACGTTTACGCAGATAAATATACTTCCAAATATCTAAATTCTACATTTTCTTATATATTTAAAAGCTATTCAAAAGAATATCCTGCAACATTAAAACTTAATAAATTGCCAAAAAAAATATTTATAAAAAATAATAATAAAAAAATTGGTATCCAATCAATTATGGTTGAACATGGTAAAGTAAAATCAAATTGCTTTATAATTGATAGAAAATTAGCTTATATAAGTGATGTAAGTAAAATTAATAACAAAGATCATAAATATTTTAAAAATCTTCGATATTTAATTGTTGATTGCTTATGGTACAATTATCATCCATCACATTTTAATTTAGAAACTTCACTCGCTGTAATTAAAAAATTCAAACCCAAAAAAGCTATTCTTACAAATTTATCACCAGTTTTAGATTATAAAGTTCTTAAAAAAATACTGCCAAAAAATATTATTCCCGCACATGACGGATTAAGTATAAACTTATAAAATATCTTCTATAATTTTAATTAATTTTTTTGACATAGGTTTGGTCATAGATGCAAATGTATCTTCTATTTTGCCCTCTTTATTAATTAAAATTTTGTGAAAATTCCATTTTGGAACTGCTGATTTACCATGATTTTCTTTTGCCCATTTGAAAATTTCATGAGCATTTTTACCTTTAACTTCCGTTATAGTTGTTAATGGAAAGTTAATATTAAAATTTACTTCACAAAATTCTTTTACATCTACATTACTATTTTTTTCTTGATTAAATGTATTAGATGGAACACCAAGAACAATTAAACCTTTTTCTTTATATAAGTCCCACAATTCTTGTAATTCATCATATTGTTTTGTGAATCCACAATAACTTGCTGTATTAACAACTAAAATAACTTTATTTTTGTAATCTTTAAAATTAATTATTTCACCAGTTATACTCTCTATACTGAAATCATAAATTTTTTTTTCGTAGTTTGCAGTTACTGAGGTTTTAAAAAAAAACATGACTATAGATAGTAGAAATATTACTTTTTTCATTTATTGGGTTTATTTGGTGTAAGTAAAATTAAAAAATAACCAAATAATGTTGATAACAAAGAACCAGTTAATACACCAATTTTTACACCATCCATATATTGCATGTTTTCAACAAATGCTAAATTTCCAACAAATAAACTCATTGTGAAGCCAATCCCTGTAAGAACTCCTACACCATAAAAATTATACCAACTAGTGTCATTTGGCATTTGAGCCACTTTTAATTTAATTGATATATAAGAAAATATAAATACACCTAGCTGTTTACCTAGAAATAGTCCAAGAACAATACCTAGTGGAACCTTATCCAGTAATGATGCAAATGATAAACCTTCTAAAGAGACCCCAGCATTTGCAAATGCGAATAAAGGCATTATTCCAAAAGCAACGTATGGACTGATTGCATGTTCGATTTTTATTAATAAAGAAAAATCTTTTTCTTTTTTTCTATGAGGAATTGTCATGGCTAATAGAACACCCGCAATAGTAGCGTGTATTCCTGAGTTATGCGTAAAATCCCAAAGGAAAAGTCCTACAACTAAGTAAGGTAGAAACTTTTTAATATTAAATTTGTTAATTAATAATAAAACAATGAAAGCTAACAACATTAAGGTTAAGTATTTAATACTCAAATCTCCAGAGTAGAATAGGGCGATAATTACGATTGCTCCTAAATCATCTATTATAGCTAATGCGGTTAAAAATACTTTTAATGATAAAGGAACTCTTTTACCTAGCAGAGATAAAACTCCTAAAGAAAAAGCAATATCAGTAGCCGATGGAATAGCCCATCCATTTAAAGTTTCACTATCACCTAAATTTATGAAAACATAAAATAATGCTGGAACCAGCATTCCTCCTACAGCAGCTATTATTGGTAATAAAGCTTGTTTAATATTGGAAAGCTCACCTTGTAAAAATTCTCTTTTAATTTCTAAAGTAACAAAGAAAAAGAAAATCGCCATTAGGGCATCATTGATCCAATGCAATACTGATAATTTTAATCCAAAATTATTAATACCTATGAATAAATACTTGTTTAGAGTAGTAAAATATAAATCTGCTAGTCCAGAATTGCTTATAAATAACGCAATTATTGCAGCAAATAACAATACAAGTCCACTAGCTGCTTCTAATTTAAAAAACCATCTAAAAGGCTTAGATATATAATTAATCATAAAAAATTAAATTAGGTCTATAATAAATAGTTTTATATCTTGCAATGTCTCAAAAAGGTTAAATATGATAATTTCTAATCCTGGAAAGACATTAATTAGTGGAGTTTTTAGAGTATCTAGCATGATGATTAATGCTACAAAAGATATAATAAATACTATTAAATAAGAAAAAAACTTACTTACCTTATTTTCTGTTTTTTTAAGTGTAGCTATATTTTTTTGTTTTTCTGAATTTTTTTCTTTTTTTCTATTATTAATTGCAGTTTTAATTATTTCTTCTGGTTGTTGTTTTTCTTCTGTTTTATCCTCTTTATTTTCAACGTTTGTTTCGATGTCTTCACTGATTATTTGTTGTTTCAACTCTAGTACTTCAGTTTTTTTTTCTTGGATATTATAAAACCAAATATGATTGCATGATCCACATTGTAAATCTCTGCCATCATCTGGTATTAAAGAATTTTCAATTTTAAATTGCTTGTTACAATTTGGGCAAGTTATTATCATGCTTCGTTATATACCAGATTTTAATCAAATTTCTTTTAATTTTGGTATCTTTATACATTGAAATTATCAATAACTGCTGTATTAGTACTCGGATCGGAGTGTAGCGCAGCCTGGTAGCGCATCTGGTTTGGGACCAGAGGGTCGCAGGTTCGAATCCTGCCACTCCGACCATCAATTATGAAAAAAGCTATTATTTACATCCCAAATAAAAATCCTATGCAATCAGGATTAGCAAAAAATAATAAATGGGTTTTAGAATTCAAAACAGAAGACCCAACCAAAAATCCATTAATGGGATGGGAAAGTTCATCTGATACATATACAGAATTAAAATTAGAATTTACTTCAAAAGAATTGGCAATCAATTATGCAAAAAAGAGAAAAATTGATTTTGAATTAATTGAACCTAAAAAAAGAAAAACTGTAAAGAAGTCTTACGCAGATAATTTTCTAAAATAATTAATGTTTAGATTTTTCACTCAAAAAAATTGGTTTCTATGGTCATGGATTGGTTCTGCTATAATTTTGTTATCGCTTTGGATTCAAGTCAAAATAGATGTAAAAATAAATGAATGGTTTGGTGAATTTTATGACATGATACAAAAAGCTCTTGGAGCGCCTAATTCAATCACTATAGAGGAATACTGGGCTAGTTTATTATCATTTATAATTTTAGCAGCCATGTATGTTGGTGTAGCTGTTGTTGTAAGTTTTTTTACCTCACATTATTTATTTAGATGGAGAACAGCTATGGTTGAGTGGTATCATAGCGTTTATGATAAAGCTCGAAAAATTGAAGGTGCAGCGCAAAGAGTTCAAGAGGACACTATTAAGTTTTCTAGAATAATGGAGTCTCTAGGGACCAGCCTAATTGAGGCTTTAATGATACTTGTTGAGTTTATGCCTATCTTATTTGGATTAAGTATAGGAATACCAATATTTTTCTTTGGTGATTGGGATTATGGATTAATTGTAGGTGCTTTAATTTGGTCAGTTGGAGGTACAATTTTTTTAGTTTTACTTGGTTTAATTTTAAGATTAGTTGGAGTTGAATACGATCTCCAAAAAAAAGAAGCGGCTTATAGAAAAATACTTGTAATTGCAGAAGACGATGGAACTGTAAGACCAAAAACTATTGAAGAATTGTTTGATGGAGTTAGAAGTATTCATTTTTTAAGTTATATTAGATATTTATATTTTAATATAGGAAGAATAGCCTACTTGCAGGCAAATGTGTTATCAGCATATGTTTTTTTAGCACCTGCCATAGTTGCTGGAGCAGTAACTCTTGGTGTTATGCAACAAATAATAAGAGCTTTTGGTAGAGTAGAGGGTTCTATGCAATATATATTGAAAGCATGGCCAACTATAATTGAACTTGCTAGTGTTTATAAAAGACTAAGAGAATTTGAGTCTAAAATTAAGCAAGAAGATTTAATAGATGAAAAAGCTTAATGACTATAGATAAAAATTTTATAGATAAATTTGTTAACATAACTTCTAAAGCAGCATTAGCATCATCGTATTTGGTTGGAAAAAAAGATAAAATTGCAGCTGATAAAGCAGCTGTAGACTCCATGAGATCTGAATTAAATAACTTGGAAATGATCGGTAAAATAGTAATAGGAGAAGGTGAATTGGATGAAGCTCCAATGCTATATATCGGAGAAAAACTTGGTACAAATAATGGACCTGAATTTGATATAGCTGTTGATCCATTGGAGGGGACAAATTTTGCAGCAAACAATTTACCCGGGGCATTATCTGTAATAGCTGTTGCAGAAAAAAATAGTTTATTTAATGCGCCAGAAACTTACATGGAAAAAATATCAACTAAAATAACTGAAAAAAATGTTATTGATTTAGATTATACAGTTAAACAAAATATTTTTAACTTAAGTGATTATCTAAATAAAAAACCAGAGGAATTAACTGCATGTATTCTAGATAGACCAAGACATAAGGAGATAATTGAAGAACTCAAAAAATTAAAAGTTAATTTGAAATTAATTACAGATGGTGATGTGTCAGGAGCATTGTTAGTAACAGATGAAAAATATAATGTTGATATTTTTTTAGGTATTGGCGGTGGTCCAGAGGGTGTACTTGCTGCAGCTGCTTTGGACACATTTAATTGTAACTTTCAAGGTAGATTTTTGTTTAAAACAGAAAAGGATAAAACAAGAGCAAAAAAAATGGGGATAAATGATTTAAAAAAAAAATATGAATTAAACGAAATAGTCACAGGCGATTCTATTTTTTGTGCGACAGGAATTACATCAGGCGACTTGGTAGCGGGTATTAAAATAGAAGGTAATGATTTCTTTTCAGAGACATTAGTGACTCATAAATCTTCAGGTCTTAAAAAGGTAATAAAACTAAAACAAAATTTATAATGATATGCTTGATTAATGATTGATTTTACAATAAAAAGCAGCAATTCGGTCCCTTCGTCTATCGGTTAGGACACGTGGTTTTCATCCTCGAAAGAGGGGTTCGATTCCCCTAGGGACCGCCATTAATGAAATATTTTGTATACTTAATTATTTCCAATCATAAAAATAAAATAATTTCTTACGTAGGATATACATCTGATATAAAGAAAAGACTAAAGTTGCACAATTCATCAAAGGGTGCAAAATTTACAAGAGGTAGAAAGTGGACACTGATATACAAAAAGTGTTACAAATCAAAGGTTGTAGCAATGAAAAACGAATATTTGCTTAAAAAAAATTATAAAAAAAGATTATTAATTAAAAATAATTTTTTAATGAAATCAGTATGAAAATTTCAATACTTTTACCATTAAAAGAAAATTTTTCACCCGAATATCCTGGAGCTGTTTCTATTTTTATTAACGATACTTTGAAGCATAGTAAATTCAAAACATCTACAACAGTTTTTGGTTCTACTGAATATAAAAAAAAATTTAATCATAAATATACTAATCTTAAATCTAAAAATTATTTATTTCAAAGTCAGAATAAAAAATATGTGGAAGAATTTGAAAAATATGAAAGAAAAAATAAATCAGATATAATAGAAATACATAACAGACCAAATTATGTAAATTATATAAAAAATTTAAATAATGAAACAAAGTTAATTCTATATTTTCATAACGATCCATTAACGATGAATGGTTCTAAATTTGTTTATCAAAGGAAAAATTTATTAAAAAAGTGTTCAAAAATTATTTTTAATAGTGACTGGTCAAAAAATAAATTTTTAAAAGGGCTGTATTTAGATTCTATTTATAGAAATAAAATTTGTACAATTAATCAATCAACTAAAAAAAATTTAGTAAATTTCAAAAAAAAAAAGAAAATCATTTCATTTGTAGGTAAGTTAAATAAAAACAAGGGCTATGATTTATTTGGTGAAGCAATAATAAAAATATTAAATAAACATAATGATTGGAATGCATATGTTGCTGGAGATGAGGCAAGAGATAAATTAATATATAATCATCCAAAATTGAAAATTTTAGGATTTCAATCTCATAAAAAAATTATAAATTTACTTAAAAAAACAAGTATATCAGTTGTGTGCTCAAGATGGGATGAGCCATTTGGAAGAGTAAGTTTAGAAGCTTCAGCAAATGGTTGTGCTGTAATAATAAGTAATCGTGGTGGATTACCTGAAACAAATAAGCATGCTGTTATTCTTGAGAAATTAGATGCATTAACTTTATTTAAAAAAATTGATTACTTAATTAAAGATAAATCTAAGAGAACTGATTTACAAAAAAAATCATACAAGGATTTTTATCTTACTAATAGATATGTCTCGACTTTAATAGATAATGTTAGGCAAGAAAATTTATCTGTAAACTTAATTTTAAAAAAAAAAGTAGATAAGTTAAAAATCATCCATGTAACAAACTTTAATGAAAGATTTAATGGTAGACTTTTTTTCAATACTGGGAAAAGAATAAATAATGGATTTATAAGACTAGGTCATTCTGTATTAGAATTTAGTGATAGAGATATAACTCATAACAATAAGAATTATTCTGATATGAGTGGGGCAAAAAACCTTAATAAAAAATTAATACAAACTTGTGAGAATTTTCAACCTGACTTAATTGTGCTTGGACATGCAGATTTGATTAAAATTGAAACATTGCAAGATTTAAAAATTACTTATCCAAATTTAAAAATAGCGCAGTGGTTTCTAGATCCACTTGGTAAAAGGGGACCCGATTATGAAAAAAATAAAAAAAGAATAATGGATAAAATGAATGTTATCGATAAAAATTTCTTAACAACATCACCAAGAGTATTAAATTTTTTAGATAATAATAAAAATTTTTTTATACCCAATCCTATTGACCCATCTCTTGAAACACTAAATAATTTTAATAATGATTGTGATAATGATGTTTTTTTTGCAATGAGTCATGGAGTTCACAGAGGTGTTTTAAAACCTCGATATTTTGATGAAAGAACCTTATTTCTTGAGAAACTAAGAAAAAAATCAAGAAATATAAAATTTGATTTTTATGGGGTAAATAATGTTCAACCAATCTGGTCTGATAATTTTCTAAAAATTATTTCGAATTGTAAAATGGGATTGAATTTAAGTCGTGGTAAACCATTAATGTATTACAGTAGTGATAGAATAGCCCAAATCGTAGGGAATGGATTAGTAACTTTAATTGATGAAAATACTCAGTACGAAAATTTTTTTAATAAAAGTGAAATGGTTTTTTATAAAAACGTTTCTGATTTATCAGAAAAAATTTTAAAAATTAGCAAAGATGAAAAATTAAGAAAAAAAATAGCCAGAAATGGTAAAGCTAAATATATAAAATATTTTAACTCCAATAATGTTGCCAATTATATAATAAGAGAAACATTTGATTTAAGTGTTAAAAATTTTTATTGGCATCACTAACAAAATGTTTTCTGTTATAATTCCTACTTTTAATAATTTTGAGTATTTAAAGTTGTGTTTAAACAGTTTAAAAAAAAATTCCAATTTTGATCATGAAATTTTAGTTTTTATTAATGATGGTTCTGATGGAACATTAGATTTTGTAAAAGAAAATAAAATTAAATTTCTCCACTCAATTAAAAATTTAGGTCTATGTTATGCGGTTAATAGGTGCGCAGAAATAGCAAAAAATAAATATATTGTATATGCTCATGATGATATGTATTTTTGTCCAGGTTGGGATCTTGCATTTCTAAATGAAATAAGAAAACATAATGAAGAAAAAGATTTTTTTCTTTCAGGTACAATGATTCAACCATTTGAAAGTTTTATAAATTTAGATTGTGGTAAAAATATTGAGAATTTTGATGAACAAAAATTATTAAACAATTTTTCTTCAATTAAATTTAATGATTTTCAAGGTAGCACATGGGCTCCCTCATTAATCCCTATAAAAACATGGAAAAAAGTTAATGGTTTTAGTGAAGAATATACATATGGTCTAGGATCTGATCCAGATTTTAATATGAAATTATGGCAGATAGGAACTAGATTATTTAAAGGTCTTGGTAATTGTAGAGTATATCATTTTGGATCCATATCATTAAGAAAAAAAGTTTGGAATGATGGACATAAGATATTTTTGATGAAATGGGGCCTAACTATAAAATTTTTTAAAAAGTATTATTTAAGATCGGATAGTATTTACTATGGCGAATTAACCAACCCTAATATAAGTATCAATTTTTTATTTTCATTATTAGTTTGTAAATTAAAGTATACTTATGTTTTAATAAGTAGTCTTTTAAAATAGTATGAATTTTTATAAATTTCTTAGTGTTTATTTTAAATCTTTTACTAATAAAAAATTTTTTTACTCTTTTGGTGGAATTGATAATTTAATTCACCAAATTTTCAAATCTCAAAAAAAAGGTATTTATATTGATATCGGCTGTGGCCATCCTATAAAAAATAATAATACTTATCTTTTAAATAAGAAGGGATGGTCAGGTATAAATATTGATTTAGACGTTGATAATATAGAATTATTTAAAATATACAGGCCAAAAGATCTTAATATATGTGCTGCTATTTCCAATGAAATTAAAGAAACTGATTTTTTTTTTTACCATTCAAGATCAGCTTTAAATACAATTGATAAGAAAACTGCAAATTACCAAAAGGCTACTGTTACATCTGTAAAAAAAATTAAAACTACAACGTTGAATAATGTTTTAGGTGAAAGTATATATAATTCATCTAATATTGATTTTTTGTCAATAGACGTTGAAGGTTCGGAATTATCTGTTTTAAAAAATTTTAATTTTGAAAAATTTAAACCTAAAGTAATTGTTGTTGAATATTTGGATCTTTCTCTAAAAAAACTTGAAATAAAAAATTTAAGTATTCAACATGCTATAAATTCTGAAATATATAAATTAATTACCTCAAAAAACTATACTTTAGCAAATATGGTTCATTCAGATCTAGTTTTTATTTATAATGATTTTAGAGATTAAAAAATTAAACTTTTATTTTATTTAAAGCATTATTTTTAAATATATTTGCCTCTCTAATATATCTTTTTTGTTTTAATCAGTTTTTTATAAAAGTTAAAAACTTTACCTATTTCCTCAATTTTAGCATCTGTTTTTATCCTATTTGCAAGCATACTAACAACTATTGTGTTTTCTTTTGTATATCCCTTTTTAGGATCTATTCTATCCAATGAGGGAGCATAATCACGATTATCTCTTGTTGCATTTTTAATAAACTTAAATCCAAAAACTGGACATCTATCGCCACTTTTCTCAAATATAATTCTCATTTCATCTTTTGTGAGCGCAAATGGTACATTTGCCAAAGAAGCTCTTTTTTTAAAGTTATGGAATAGTTGATTATATGGATTAAGACGGTATCTTTTCATAAACCCAGAATTTTCGCAAATCTTACATATTGAAAACCTAGTTTTTCCCTTAATATCAGTCCATCCAATTTTTTTGCCTTTATTTGGACCGGACATTAAAGGCTTCACCATTCTGAAATCGTTAAAATTTTTATTTAATTTGCATCTATTACAATTTTTAATCTCTAAATATCTTGTCAGTCTACTCATTTGATATTTTATTTAAGGCGTTATTTTTAAATAAATTTGACTCTTGGATATATCTTCTAACCATTTGTGTTGTTTTATGACCTGTCATTGCCATTATACTTCTTTCATCAGCTCCAGTTTCTGCAGTTGATGTCGCGAAACCAGATCTTAAACTGTGTCCTGCATATCTATTGTGGTCCAATCCAGCTAATAAAGCGTATTTTTTAATTGTTAAAGCTACAGTTTTATCAGATATATTAAATATTTTGCCGTTATCTATTTTTGAAAAATTAATCCAATTTTTAAGAGATGTAACTGGACAATAGTTTTTATTATCAAAGTAGGGGATTGCTTTTATCATTCCTAGGCCAGTTTGATCAGTTTTTGAACGCCTAACGATTATTTTAACACCTTCTGTAACAAAATCTAAATCATCATACTCTATTGAGACTAGTTCCGATCTTCTAAATCCACCAGAAAATCCAATTAGCAATAAGGCTTTGTTTTGTAATTTCTTAGAGTTATTTTTTTCTTTATTAATTACTTTAATTATAGATTTTAAATCATTGATTAATAATGGTTTTTTTGCTGTTTGTTTAACACCCATTTTTCGTTTTATACCCATCAAATTTTCAGTAATTATTGGATGTTTTATATCTATATAATGCCCTTTTAATTTATGGATAACCTTTATTGAGGCCAATCTCCTTTTTAAAGTACTATACTTTGAAAATGAGCTTAGATAAGTAAGGTAAATTGCTATAATTTTTGGTTCACTTGGTAACGAGTTTAATCCATTCTTAGAACAAAAAGCTGAGAAATCTTTAAAATCAGCTTGATAAGCTCTTAAGGTGTTATGAGCCTTAGAATTTTTTAAATTATTTAAAGTTTCAATTTCTAAGTTTTTAACATCAGTTATTAATTCATTCATATATTTTTCCGATAACCATTAATTATCGGAAATTATATATTAGCTAATTTTTAATGTCAAACATATAATTAATTCTTAGTAAGGACAATTAATGACATTGTGAGTTCAACGAGTATAAAATATTATTTAAAGATGGGCATAGACGGAGTAATTGAACCGATATATTTCTTAATAACATCTTTTGGTTTTGCAATATTAAGCTTTATTAATTATAGAAAATCTGGAAAAACACTTGAAACTATTTATCTTTCAATTTTAACTGTTTTCTTTATTGTCTGCTTCATTATTTTAAATTTTTATTGATGAAAGGTACTAAATTTCAATTAAAAGTCTGGAATTACCTTAAAACTATACCAAAAGGCACTGTTAAAACCTATAAACAGGTAGCAATAGCTATAAAAAGCCCTAAATCAGCACGTGCTGTAGCTAATGCATGTGGAAAAAACCCTTATGCCCCCAAAATACCATGTCATAGAGTAATTCGGTCCGACGGAGGCCTTGGTGGATACTCAGGGAGAGGTGGAATTAAGACAAAGCTGCGTTTATTGAGATCTGAAAAAGTTGATTTTTAGTGGCTTTTTTGGCCTATTTTATGGTCAAAAACACAAGTAAAATCAATGTTTTTTCAATATTTAAGCGTATTTTAGTATGAATAGTGTTATGCACCCTTCAGTTGT
>CACJBQ010000018.1 GCA_902591695.1 uncultured Pelagibacteraceae bacterium
CGGCCCTGTTTGGACCACTTTGTACACATTGATGACAGTTGCAATATGGCTTTATTGGCACACGAAAAATAGAGAAATGAATACTGTTTATATTTATTTTATCCATTTAGTATTCAATACAACTTGGAGTGTAGTTTTTTTTGTTTTTCATAATATGGTTTTGGCTCTTTTGGTATTAATCATTCTAATAGCATTGATAATCAATCTTATTTTAAGGTTTAAACGCGTCAAGATGTTGAGTGCCTACTTAATGATTCCATATTTACTTTGGTGTAGCTTTGCACTAATTCTGAATACAAGCTTAATTATGTTAAATTAGATATGGATGATGTTGTAGTAATTGGTGGTGGAATAATTGGGGCGGCAACGGCTTATTTTTTATCCAAAGAAGGTAGAAAAGTAAAAGTTATTGAAAGAGATCCTACTTATAAAACAGCTTCATTCCCATTATCACTAGGTGGTTTTAGAAGACAATTTTTCCAAAAAGAAAATATTTTATTAGGAAAATTTGCAAGAGAATTTATTTTTAAAATACCAGAATTGTTAAAAACAGAAAAAAATCCTAATCCAACAGCTAGTATGGTAACCAATGGATACCTTTTAATGTTTGGTCCTGAACATGCTGAAGAACAATATAGAGCATTAGAAAATCATAAACAGTGTGATGCAGGAACAAAAAATATTAAAGGGTCAGAGTTATCTAAGATTTTCCCTTATGTGAATAGCGAGGGGATAGAGACAGCAACTTATACAGATAATCAAAGTGAAGGATGGATTGATCCATTCATGTTTCATAGCGCTCTCAAGAGTAAAGCAATAGAGCTTGGAGCAGAATTTATTAAAGGTGAAGTAAAAAGTATTTCTGAAATAAATGCTAAAACAATTGTTTCCGCAGCTGGTTGCTGGACAAAAGAATTGTTAGAAGATATCCCTGTTGTTCCTCAAAAGCATACTGTGTTTAGAGTAAAATGCCCAACATATATAAAAGAGATGCCACTAAGTGGAGACTTAACAACTGGTGTTTATTGGAGACCAGAAGGAGGTGAATATTTAGCAGGATCACCTATTTCTGTATTTGATGCAGATGATTTGGAACCAGCTTGGAATGATTTTGAGGAATTAGTTTGGCCAGCTCTTGCTAAGAGAATACCTGCCTTTGAAGAATTAAAGTTAACTGGTGGATGGGCAGGTTACTATGATTGTAATAGACTAGATAATAATGCAGTTGTTGGTAAGCATCCAAAATATGACAATGTTTACATGGCTTCTGGATTTACAGGCCGAGGATTAATGCAGGCGCCAGGTATTGGTAGAGCTTTAACAGAATTAATAACAACTGGCTCTTATCAAACCATAGATATAAGTGAATTTGCTGTTGAACGAGTATTAGGTAAAACTGCTAGACCAGAACCATACGTATTATAAGGTATCTAAAAGTTATGAAATTACATATTGGTGGAGAAGAAAAAAAAGAAGGATGGAAGATATTAAATATCCAAAAAAAAAATGATGTTGATTTTATAGGAAATATAACTGATTTAAGCCAATTCGAAGATAATTCAATTGAAGAGATTTATGCAAGCCATGTCCTTGAACACATAGCTCAAAAAAGCATTAAAAAAACCTTAGTAGGTATTCATAGAATTTTAAAAGATGATGGAAAATTTTATGTATCTGTTCCAGACATGGAATATCTTTGTAGAATACTTTTGGATGAAAAAGCACCACTAAAAGTAAAGGTATATGTAATGAGAGTAATCTTTGGTGGACAAATTGATGATTATGATTTCCATTATTTTGGTTTTACTCATCAATTTCTTTATAGTTATTTACAAGAATCTGGTTTTAAAAAAATCGAGAGAGTGAAAAGTTTTTCACTTTTTAAAGATACAAGTGAACATGCACCTTTTGGAGCTCCAATCAGTTTAAATTTGATTGCATATAAATAGATTATTAAGTTCCACAAAAAGTTTGATATTTTTCGTTGCTCGATGGAGCAGGTGCTTGATATTCTTCAATATTATTTTGATTGTCATAAGGATTTTTTAAAATAGCTAATAATTTTTTCATTTTATCTAAACTTCCTTTATCTGCTTCAGCTAAAGCTTCTTCCACTTTGTGATTTCTAGGAATTACAATTGGATTATTTGATTTCATAAGTTTGCTTTGTTTTTCCTTAGTTGAATTATTTAACTCAGATCTTTTTTTCCATTCAATTTTCCAGTTAATAAAATCATTATTTTTGTAAATTTCATATGAATTGACATCCATTAGATTACAAAAAGTATTTGTGTAATCTGCTTTATTTTTTTCCATCCAATTAAACAAATTATTAATTAATTTTTTATCATTTTTATCCTCACCAAATAGACCAAGCTTATCTCTCATCATATTTAACCATTTATCTTCATAAATATTTTGGAAATTATCTATTAAATCTGTTGCTAATTTAATTGCAGTATACTCATTTTTATCTATTAGAGGAATTAAACATTCTGCAAATCTTGCTAAATTCCACTTTGTAATTGGGGGTTGATTAGAAAAAGCATATCTTCCAAATTTATCGATTGAGCTAAATACAGTTTTTGGATCATAATGATCCATAAATGCGCAAGGACCATAATCTATTGTTTCACCTGAAATTGCCATGTTATCAGTATTCATAACCCCATGAATAAATCCAACTCTCATCCAATTGATTACTAGCTGACATTGTTTTTCCATAACAAGATTTAACAAATCTAATGCTTTTGAATTTGATTTTCTAATTTCTGGATAATGTCTGTTTATTGTGTAGTCGACTAAAGTATTTAAATTTTCAATGTTTTGAGTTGCAGCTATATATTGAAATGTTCCAACTCGAAGATGACTTGATGCAACTCTAGTTAATATAGCGCCCTGTAATAGATTTTCTCTTACAACTTTTTCTCCTGTTTTGACTACAGCAAGGCTTCTAGTAGTTGGAATATTTAATGAATGTATTGCTTCACTGATAATATATTCTCTAAGCATAGGTCCAAGTGCAGCTCTTCCATCACCACCTCTAGAAAAAGAAGTTCTTCCTGAACCTTTAAACTGAATGTCAAAACGATTTTCATTGTTTACTAAATGCTCACCCAATAAAACTGCTCTACCATCCCCTAACATAGTAAAGTGTCCAAATTGATGTCCTGCATATGCTTGCGCAATGGTATTAGTTTCGTCTGGTATGGAGTTTCCAGAAAATATTTCTGCTAATTTTTTTTTGTCTGTTTTTGAAAAATCTAAATTTAAAGTAGATGCTAGTTCCTTATTTAAAATTACTAATTCAGGATCATGAACAGGAGTGGGTTTAATATTTTCTTTAAAAGTATTAGATAACTTTGAATATGAATTATCAAAATGCCAACCAATGGTCATTTTAATTAACTAACTTCAGCTTGATTTTCTTTTGGTTTAACTTCTGTTTTAAATTGATTAGATATTTTTTGTACCTCAACAGAAGATACTTTATATTCTGCACACATTGTTTCTTCATCTTTACCATGACCTGTAACCATATTAACCATATGCTCTGGGAAATGGAATGTAGTAAACACTATTCCTTCTTTAACTTTGTCTGTCACTTCTACTTTAAGAGCAACTTCACCTCTACCTGAATAAAGTCTTCCAATATCACCAGTGTTTAGATCTCTATACTCAGCATCTTTAGGATGAATTAATAAAACATCTTCATCTACAATATTTATGTTTTTTGTTCTTCTAGTCATTGTTGCGGCGTTGTAATGTTGTAAAACTCTACTTGTTGTTAAAATTAAAGGATAATCTTTTTTATTAGCTTCAATTTCTGATGACTCTTTCCAATCAAAGTTTTTAAGTCTACCTTTGCCTAATTTAAAAGTTTCGGTATGTAAAATTTTAGTATCAGTTCCATCTTCTTGAACTGGCCATTGTAATCCGAATTTTCCTAATCTTTCTCTAGTTACACCCTTAAAGAAAGGAACTATATCAGCAATCTCTTCTAGAACTTGATCAGCGTCATAAGTTGGTTGGTCAAAACCCAATTTTTGCATCATTTCAGTCACAATTAATCCATCAGGTTTAGTGCCCGGTAGAGGAGGCACAGCTCTGTTTACTCTTTGAATTCTTCTCTCAGTATTTGTAAAAGTTCCATCCTTTTCTAAGAAAGTTGTACCTGGAAGAACAACTGTCGCTAATTTTGCTGTTTCACTCATAAATATTTCTTGAACAACAAGAAGCTCTAATGAGTTCATAGCTTCTATAACATGAGCGCTATTGGGGTCAGTTTGAACTATATCTTCACCAATAATCCATAAACCTTTTAGCTCTTTATCTATTGCGGCTTCAAACATTTGAGGAATTTTTAATCCTGGTTTAGTTGGATGTGTTACTCCATATTTTTCGGTATAAAATTCTTGATGTTTTTCATCAGCTACAGGAAAATACCCAGCACCCTGGTGAGGTTGACATCCCATATCTGCTGCACCTTGAACATTGTTTTGGCCTCTTAAAGGATTAACCCCAACACCTTTTCTTCCAATATTTCCAGTAATCATTGCTAGATCTGCTATTAGCATTACTGTTTTTGAACCTTGTTCGTGTTCAGTAACTCCTAATCCATGAAACTCCATTGAATTTCTAGCAGTTGCATATGCAATTGCAGCTTCTTTAACTAATTGTTTATCTACTCCAGCCACTTTTGCTAGTTCATCTACATCCTGTCTTTCAATCTCTTTTAAGAAATTATCAAAACCTTCAGTTCTATCTCTAACAAAATCCGCATTATAAAGTTTTGATTTTATAATAAAATGTAACATCATATTTAGAACTGCAACGTTAGTTCCAGGTCTTAGTTTAATATGATAATCAGCAAGTTTCGCAAGTTCAGTTGTTACTGGGTCTAGAACAATTAGTTTTTTACCTTTCATTACTTGCTGTTTTATTTTAGCACCTGTTACAGGATGAGCATTAGTTGGATTAGCTCCAATGACTAAAAATAAATCTGCATGATAAATATCTTCTGTAGAGTTAGTCGCTGCTCCTGTTCCAAAAGTTTGTTGCATTCCCCAAGCTGTTGGTGAATGACAAATTCTTGCACAACAGTCTACACTGTTAGTCCCTACAGCAGCTCTAATCATTTTTTGAAAAACATAATTTTCTTCATTTGTACATCTTGCAGAGGAAATTCCAGCAAAGGCATCTGGACCATTTTCTTTTGTAATTCTATTCATTTCCTTTTTGATAAAATCGTAAGCTTCATCCCAAGAAGCTTCTTCAAATTTTCCATTTCTTTTAATTAATGGTGTTTTTAATCTGTCTGGATGATCATAAAAACTAAACGCATATCTTCCTTTAATACACGTATGTCCAGCGTTAACTTCTGTTTGTTTAGGCGTATCAATAGCAACAACTTTATCATCTTTAATTGAGGCCTCTAAATTACAACCAACACCGCAGTATGAACAAGTTGTTCTAACTTTTTTGTCTACTGCAGCAGACTTTGATTGAAAAACATCTGAGATAGCATCTGTTGGACAAGTGTGAGCGCAAGCACCACAAGAAACACATGAACTATCTCCAAACATCATGTCGTTATCAGTTGTTATTCTTGATTCGAATCCTCTTCCACTCATTGTTAAAACGAATGAACCTTGAATTTCATCACAAGCTCTGACACATCTTCCACAATTGATACAATTGTCTAAATTCATTCTCATGTAATCATGAGATGTATCTCTTGGAATTCCTTTATGTTGTTTTGGACTGTTATATCTGTGATCAGATACCCCTAAATCGTTTGCTACTGTTTGTAATTCACAGTTGTTATTTACCTCACAAGTATCACATTCCATTGGATGATCTGTTAATACTAATTCAACGATATTTTTTCTAAGATCTTTCAAAGATTCATTTGAAGTAAATATATGTTGATTTTCAGCAACTGGAGTATGGCAAGAAGCAACTACTCTTGTAGGACCATCTTTTTCTAAAGCAACTTCAACCGAACACACTCTACAAGCTCCATAAGGTGCTAAATTTGGATCATCACATAAAGTAGGAACTTTTTTTTCACCTACATAGCTTTTTACAAATTTTAAAATAGATGAGTGATTTGGGCCGATTTCATACGGTTTTCCATCAATATAAGCAATTTTTCTTTTCTCTGAACTCATTAATTATCTTTAACCATATCATTTTTCATTTCATCCCCAAAGTATTTTAGGATGTTTTGAATAGGGGTGGGAATAGCTCCACATAAAGCGCATAAACAACCTTTTTTCATTGTAACAAGCAATTCTTCAAGCAATTTCAAAGGTATTTTGGCAGTTTTCTTTTTAGCTTGGTCAAACATCTCTTTACCTCTGTAAGATCCAAGTCTTCCAGGGAAACATTTTCCACATGATTCTTCCGCAGAAAATTCAAATAGATGATGAATGTATTCAGCCATAGAAAAATCTTTAGGAATACTCACCACGCTAGCATGACCTAACATGAAACCTTTTGCAGTAAACTCCTGAAAATCTAAATTAAGATTTTCTATTTCACTTAATGGAACCACACCACCAAGTGGCCCACCAATTTGAAAAGCTTTTAATGGTTCTTTGTATCCTCCACCAATTTCATTGAATATTTTTTTCATCGGCGTTCCCATATCAATTTCATAAACACCTGGGTTGTTAAAGAAACTATCCAAACAAACCAATTTAGTGCCTGCAGATTTTTTATTTCCTATAGATGAAAATTTTTCAG
Organism: uncultured Pelagibacteraceae bacterium; assembly: GCA_902591695.1. Lineage (GTDB taxonomy): Bacteria > Pseudomonadota > Alphaproteobacteria > Pelagibacterales > Pelagibacteraceae > Pelagibacter. The sequence goes on from CACJBQ010000018.1 coordinate 6,751, forward strand.
AACCATTTATTAAAATTCCAGTAGCAGCTGCTAAAGTTTCAACATTGTTAACAACAGTTGGTTTTTTATACAATCCTTCTGTAACAGGAAAAGGTGGTCTAACATCAACCTCTGCTCTTCTTCCTTCAATAGATGCAATCAAAGCTGTTTCTTCTCCACAAATGTATGCACCTTGTCCGATACAAATCCCAAGATCGAACGAAAAATCAGTTCCCAAAATATTTTCACCTAGAAGACCTAACTTTTTAAGTTCATTGATACTTCCATTGATAGCTTCAATAGATTTTGGATATTCTCCACGAATATATAAAACTCCCTCATCGCTTCCAATTACAAATCCACACATTACCATTCCAAAAATGACTTTTAGAGGCTGGTCTTCTAATAAATATCTATCTGAAAAAGCACCAGAGTCACCTTCGTCTGCATTACATATAACATACTTTTTTTCTCCTTTAGCTTTACTACAAAAATCCCATTTCATTCCTGTAGGAAATCCTGCACCACCCCTACCAGTTAAATTAGAATCTAAAAGTGAATTTATAATTTCTTTTTTATCAGTTTTTAAAAATTTATTTAATTGATCTTTAAATTGGTCAGTTGATGAAAGTTTATCATCCATTAAGAAACTTGTTGTTGCAAAACTTTTTGAGAAAAATTTCTCTTGTTTAATTTCTTCTCCTTTAATTATTTGGTCAATTTTTTCTATATCCTTCCCAGCATAATTTTCTCCATCATAATGGAATGCATGGTTTTCATAACAATGTCCTAAGCAAAACATTTCTCCAACTTTATCGTCACCAAGTTTTTCTTTTAAAGTATCTTTTAACTTCTCTTGTGTGCCAGCACACATACATGCACTTCCATTGCAAACAAAAGCTTTCTTTTCTCTATGAGATGGTCTTAAAAATTCATAAAATGATTCAGCTCCATGAAGTGTTGAAACTCCAAGGTTATGTTTTTTAGCAATTTCCCTAATATCCTGGGGTTTTTCGCTTAGTGTATTTTCTGAAATTTGCTTAAATAAATTGTCTTTTAAGCCAATTCTACCAGATAAATTACTTATGTTTTTTGACACAAATACCCTTTTCTTTATTATTTAGTTCACAATAACTTTTTTGTTATTTGTGTAAATATTAAAACTATCCCTCTTTACGAAACCTATAAGGGTGATGTCAAATTTATTCGCTAAATCTATAGCAAGACTTGTTGGCGCACCAACACCAATCATTATACCAACATCTGTCATTAAAACCTTTTGAACCAGCTCAAAATTAAGTCTTCCAGAGCATGTGATAAATTGAGATTTTGGATCAAGTTTACCATTTTTTAAAGTGCAACCAATAAGTTTGTCTAAAGCATTGTGTCTTCCTACATCTTCTCTTAGATCAATCAATTCTCCACTAGCATTAAAGAGACCACTTGCGTGGATACCACCTGTTTTGCTGAATTCTGATTGTGCTTTTCGTAAAGTATCAGGAGATTGAACTATAGTATCTTTTGAAATTTTTGGTTCAGAATTGTGAGTTTTATTTTTTTTTACAATCTCCAATGCGTCTAATGAAGATTTTCCACATACACCACAGGAAGAATTGGTTAAAAAATCTCTTTTTATTTTTGCTATATTTACATTTTCTGAATTTACTAAAGTTACTAAGATTTTATTTTGAATGTTGTATTGGCCAACTTTTTCACCAAAACTTTCAACAGAATCAATATCTTTTAAAGATGTAATGATTTGCTCATTAAACAAAAAACCTGTTACCAAGTCCTCATCATGACCTGGTGTTCTCATCGTTATAGATAAATTTTGATTAACCCATTTATCTTCTGACTTATATTTTAAAGAAATTTCAAGAGGCTCTTCAATAGATATCAAATCTTCAGTATCACTAAAATTTTTTGAAGAAAATTTTGTAACTTTATACTTTGAATTCATTAAATTATTTTAAAGGATAATTTTTTTTCAAAAGATATTTGTTAATAATAATAGCCAATAATAGAATAATAATACATCCAAAAATAATTGGATTAACTAGATAATCATAAGAGGCACTACCTATAATTACCATTATAGGATTTCCACCAGCTGGAGGATGGACAACATTTAATAGTATCATTAAAAAAACCCCAACACCAACTGCAGCTGCAATATTAATATAAATAGGTAATGGAATAAAATGAACAAAAATCACACCAACTAAAGCTGTTATCAGGTGTCCAAAAAAAACATTTTTTGGTTGAGCAAATGGGCTTTCAGGAAAACCAAATAACAAAACCATAGAAGAGCCAAAAGACCCCGCTATAAAATAGCCAAGAGTACTTTTGTAAGTAAGTACTGTTAGCACACCAATTGTGAACGCTGAAAAAAATCCAGCAATTAATGCTTTCTGCAAAATAGGTTTTGAAATGTTAATCATTTAAATTTTTAAAGCTTTTGCAATTGTTCTTAAAGGTAATAACAAACATTCTTTCCTAGAGAGATTTTTTTTATCAAAAATTTCCATAAAATCCCTCCAATGTTTCTCTAAAGTTATTTTAACGTCATCAAACAATTGCTCTCCATTTAAAATAAATTCTTTAATTTCTTCTATCTTTTTTTCTTTTATTTTTCTTGATAGTAAACTAACTGAAGCCTGACAATAAACACATGATTTGCACTGATAAGCCATGTCTTTTACAACTTCGTCTTTAATTATTAAGCTTATTTCCATTTCATCTCCACATAATTGATTTTTGTGTTTAGTTTTATGAGTATAATTTTCAAGAACTTTGTTGTTTTCTGTATGTGAGGCAATTTCTAAAATTCTTAAGTCCATTTAATTTCTTTAATTCAAGTTTGAATGTTTTATATTTTGATTAATGGATCATAACAATATTTTAGGCACAGTGCTAGCAGGCGGAAAGTCACAAAGATTTGGTGAAGATAAATCACAAGTGTCCTTAGCAAACAAGCTATTAATAGATTACGTATTGTCAGAAATAATTGATCAATTTAAAGAGATTTTGATTGTCTCTAATAATTCAATAAATTTTCAAAGTTCAGAAAAAATTACTAAAATTGAAGACTATAAAAAAGGACTTGGTCCTTTATGTGGGGTTTTATCTGCCATGAAATGGATCAAAACAAATAAAAGAGATTACCAGTGGATAGCAACCTTCCCTGTGGATACTCCTTTTTTTAAGAGACAAATATTTAAAGACTTTATTAAAAATATTAATTTCAATGAAAGTGACTTATTTTTTATTAAATCAAATAATACTAGACATAATATTTTTGGCTTATGGTCAATAAAATTACTAGATAGGCTAGAAAAGGACTTAAATGATGGAGAAAGAAAAGTAGAGTTATGGGCAAATAATGTTGGGGTTAAAATAATTAATATGGAGTTTCCAAATAATGATCCATTTTTTAATATAAATACAAAAGAAGATTTAGAAAAAGCTAAAGAAATATTGAAATGATTAGTTACGAACAATCTAAGAAAATATTAAAAAAAGCAAAAATTAAAATTAAAGATGAGAAAATTAATAGTATTAAATCCTTAAATAGAGTTGTTTCTAGCAATGTTTATTCTAATATAAATTATCCAACAGGAGATAATGCTGCCTTTGATGGATATGCGATTAATTCAAAAGATACAAATCAAATTAAAAAAAATTCCCAAAAACAATTCAAGATAATTGGCTCAATTGCTGCTGGTTCTAAACCATTAAATAAAAAAATTAAAAAATTTGATGCAATAGAGATAATGACAGGAGGGATTATTCCAAAAGGGTTTGATACAATTATTCCTATTGAGCAAATTAATTTCTATCCAAATAAAAATAATAAAAAATATATTTTAATAAATCAAAAAATTAAAAAATATAATCACGTAAGATTTGCAGGCTCAGATTTTAAAAGACGTGAGGTTGTAATAAAAAAAAACACAATTGTTCAACCAAACCATATTTTAGCTTTTAAGAGTTTAGGTATTAAACAAATCAAAGTAAAAAAAAAAATTAATATATTATTTTTTTCAACTGGAAACGAAATATCAAACAAAGACAATGTCCCAAACTGGAAGGTAAGAAATTCTAACACACACTATATTAAAAACTTAAATCAAAATTTTTTATTTAATTTTAAAAGTGGAAGTATATTAAGAGATAATCATCAAAATATTTTTAAACATAAAATAAATAAATTAATTAAATCTAAAGATGATATTATTATTACTTCAGGTGCAGTGTCTGCAGGCAAGTTTGATTTCATACCTGATGTTGTTAAAAAATTTAAATTATCAAGCTATTTCAAAAGTGCTGCAATAAGGCCAGGAAAACCAATAATGTTTGCAAAAATTAAAGGGAAGGAAAAGGCAATATTTGGATTGCCTGGAAATCCAATTTCTTCAGCTGCATGTTTTAGGTTTTTTGTAATTCCATATATTTTAAATACTTTAGGATTATCAGAAGAAAAATCAATTAAAGCTATTTTGAAGAATGGATTTGATAAAAAAAAGAATTTCACAAGATTTGTAAAGAGTCAATTAAGCACAACTAAAAATGGAAAAATAAATGTTGAAATTTTAAAAGGTCAAGAGTCTTTTAGAATTAAATCTTTTGTAAAATCAAATATTTGGGTTTTGTTGCCAGCAGGTAAATCAAAATTTAAAAAAGGAGATATCGTTGATTGTTTTTTCCCCAATCTCTCAAATCAAAATTTAGTTTAGAATCGTATTTTTGTTGTAGAAAATTCTATTTACAATTAGATTTCTGAATATGTTAGAGTTGAGAAATCCAAGAATAGCCATTCCTGTTGTACTTTTTGCTGGTCTATTATGGTCGTTTGGCCCATTAGTAGTTCGATATATGGATAATCCTCAATTGGTACCTTGGCAGTATATTTTTGGCAGAGGTTTAACAATTTTTATCTTATTAAATCTTTATTTATTTTTCGAGGAAGGAAAAAATTTTTACAAAAACTATTACAAAATAGGTTTATCTGGAGTGATTGGTGGATCTGGATTAGGGATCGCTATGATTACATTTATTTATTCAATTACAAATACTAGTGCTGCAGTTACTTTGCTTTGTTTAGCAGCAATGCCTTTTTTTACAGCATTATTGGCCTTTTTATTTTTAAAAGAAAAAATTTCTCTTAATGTCTGGATATCAATAATAATTGCAACAGTTGGTATCATTATTATGGCATTTGGAAACACTGGTGAAAAATCATTAATTGGTTTTGTGTTTGGTTTAACTTCCTCAATTGGTTTTTCAGTTTTTTCTGTAACTCTAAGGTGGAGAAAAGAAACACCAAAATTCACAACTGTAGCTTTTGCAGGTTTCTTTTGTTTAGTGTTTGCAACAATTATGATTTTATCAAACAACTTAGTTTTCTTTTCATCTAGTTATAATGGAACTTTGTTTTCTTTGCATGGGACGTTAGTGTGTTTTGGATTAATTTTTTATTCGATTGGATCTAAGGCTATACCAGCAGCAGAATTGACTCTATTATCTTTAACTGAAGTTGTAGGTGGAATTTTTTGGGTTTGGTTGCCATTATTTGGAATTAATGAAGTACCATCCACAAATACTATAATCGGTGGTTTTTTTCTATTTGTATCTATATTTTATTATAGTTTAATAATGAGATGGAACAAAAGATACATAGCATTAAATTAATATGGAACGGCCAGATTTTTTTGAACTTAAAAACGGTGAAAAAGTAAAATTACCATTTACTGATAAAGAATATAACGATCGAGTAAGTAAACTTAGATCAGTGATGGACCAAAATGGTCTTGATATGGTTATCTTAACCTCAATGCATAACGTTGCATATTACACAGGTTTTATTTATTGTTCTTTTGGTAGACCATACGGATGTGTGATCACACAAAATAAAATCTCAACAATTTCAGCTAACATTGATGCAAGTCAACCATGGCGTAGATCTCATTGTAATAACGTAATTTATACTGATTGGAAAAGGGATAATTTTTTAAGAGCCATTGTTTCAATCATTGGAAGAGATGAACCTCCAAAAAATATTGGAATTGAAAATGATCATCTCACGTTAGATATGCGAGAAAAAATAGGGTCTATTTTTACTTTCTCTGTGTTTAATGATGTTTCAAAAGATCTAATGAAACTTAGAATGATTAAATCAAAAGAAGAAATTGAGATCATTAGAAATGGTGCAAGAATTGCAGACATCGGTGGTGAAGAGATAGTTAAAAATATTAGAGAAGATAATACGGAGATTGAAGTAGCAATAGCAGGAAGAGATAGAATGGAAAGAGAGATTGTTAAAAGTTATCCAGGAGCAGAGTACATGGACACTTGGGTATGGTTTCAATCTGGTATCAATACAGATGGAGCACATAATCCAAAGACCAATAGAAAATTAATTAAAGGTGATATTTTATCTTTAAATACGTTTCCAATGATCTCTGGATATTATACTGCACTTGAGCGAACTTTATTTTTAGATCATGCTGATGATGCATCTCTTAAAGCTTGGGAGGCAAATGTTAAAATTCATAAAAGAGGATTAGAATTAATTAAACCTGGTGTAAAGTGTTCTGATATTTGTCATGAGCTTAACGAACTTTTTGCTGAGCTTGGTTATCTTCAGTATCGAACTTTTGGTTATGGACATTCATTTGGTATGCTTTCACATTTTTATGGAAGAGAAGCTGGATTAGAATTAAGGGAAGATATTGATACGGTGTTAGAAGAAAACATGGTTGTTTCAATGGAGCCAATGATAATGATCCCAGAAGGTAATCCTGGTGCAGGAGGTTATAGGGAGCATGATATTTTAGTAATAGGTAAAGATGGAGCAGAAAACATTACAAAATTTCCTTTCGGTCCAGAGCATAATATTATAATAAACTAATTTTTATGAGTGAAA
>CACJBQ010000019.1 GCA_902591695.1 uncultured Pelagibacteraceae bacterium
TAAAAAATTCTCTAAAATTTTTTCTCTACTTAATTTTAATATTTCTTCTAATCTTTTAATATCCATAGAGAAATTTGCGTGACAACAAACAGGTATTTCTAACTTTTTGGATTTTATATCTTTTGAATCCTCAACATCAATATTTTCAATATAATGTTTAACTTCTTTAAAATTTGTTTTTTTTAGATCATAAGAAATAATTAATTTATTATATGAAGGTGTTAAATTATTGATCCCTTCAAATTTTTTTTCTTTAATAGTTTTAAAGTATTTTATTACTTGTGAATTAATTGATTTGTTTACTTCATTACCAAAGTCACAGTATAAAGCTGCGTCACCAAGATTTGATATATTTTTTATCATGTCATGTTATACTTAACATTAGAGACTATGGAAATTAATATAAATTGCGATTTAGGTGAAAAATCAAAACATCATTCAAACAAGTATGACCCAGATTTACTAGAAATAGTTAATTCTGCAAATGTCGCGTGTGGTTATCATGCAGGCGATGAAGAGTCGATGAATCAAGTAGTTCAAATTTCAAAAAAAAATGGTGTTAGTATTGGAGCGCATCCTTCATTTAATGACCCTGAAAATTTTGGAAGGCAAAGAATAAAGCTTCCACCTAATGATGTAAGGCAATTGATTATTGATCAATATGAAATTCTTCAAAAAATTGCTCAAAATCATGAAGAGAATGTTACTCATATAAAACCACACGGAGCTTTAAATAATATGGCTTGTGAGGATATAGATTTGGCTACCACGTTAGCAAAAGCTATAAACGAGATTAGTAAAGATTTAATTTATTTAGTTCCTACAGGATCTAAAATGGAAGAAGCAGCTAAAAAGCTAAACATGCGTATAGCTTGTGAAATTTTTGCTGACAGAAATTATGAGGATGATGGCAATTTAGTTTCTAGAAAAAAACCGCATGCTCTTATTACTGATCCAGAAGAAGCTAAAAAACACGTATTAAATATGGTTAAAAATCAGTCACTTAATTGTCACAGTGGAAAGCAAATACCTTGTGAAATAGACTCTGTATGCATACATGGGGATAATGCTAGTTCGCTTGCTACTGCAAAATCTATAAAAAAAAATTTAATAGATAACGGACTAACTTTAAAACCTTTAACTGAAATGGAGAAACTTAGATAATGATAAAAAATACATTAATTACTGTTTTTTTATTAATTCTTTTATCTACTAATTCATATTCTGCAGGTACTACCTCTGGTTCAGACTCCAGTAGTGTTAACAATTACAGTAAAGCTGTAAAATTAGTAAAAGCAGCAAAAAAATATGAAAATGATGGTAAAGTGGAGAAAGCAAATAAGAGATATATGAAAGCTTTAAAGCTTTTAATCAAGTCAAACAAAAGCAAACCAAATAAAGCAGATACTTTAAACTACTTAGGTTTTACAACAAGGAAACTTGGAGATTTTGAAACTGGAGAAAAATATTATCTTCAAGGTCTTGCAATTGAACCTAATCATATAGGTATTAATGAGTATTTAGGTGAGCTTTATGTTGCAACGAATAGAATTGATTTAGCCAATGAAAGATTAAAAATTTTGGAAAGTTGTAACTGTAAAGAATATGAAAGTTTGAAACAAATAATTGCTGGTACAAAAAAATCTAAATATTAATACATTATATTCAATAATAAGGCGGCCATAAATTTGGTCGCCTTTTTTTTACATGGTATTTATTGAAATACTAATAAACTTGAAATACTATTAATTTATCTTGATTGAAGAACTCATTATTTTAACAAATATTATATTTATCACCATTATATTAACTGCTGATAATGCCGTGATTGTTGGTTCTATAGCTTCAAATTTTGTTCCAAAAAATAGAAAACAAATAATTCTTTGGGGTGTGATTGGAGCCTTTGTTTTTAAAATCTTTTTTGCAATTTTTGCGACTTTTTTATTTGAATTTTATTTTATAAAAATTTTAGGTGGTTTATTATTAATTTGGATTGTAAATGATTTAAGGAAAGACTTACTAGACATTAAAAAAATAAAACCGACCACTAAAAAAGGGAAAGAGCCTTCATACATTAGTAGCATTGGAAAAGTTTTATTTGCAGATATCATGATTAGTTTTGATAATGTCATTGGTGTTGTTGCAGCAGCAAAAGGATATTTTGGATTTATGATATTTGGACTGATGTTATCAGTTGTTTTAACTGGTGCTTTAGCGACATATATGGCTAATTATATACAAAGACATATTTGGATAGCTTATATCGGATTAGTATTTATCTTAATTGTTGGTCTACAATTAGTAATAGGCGGATTGGTTGATCTTGAAATATTAAATATTAATGAAGAATTTAAAAAATACTTTTAATTAAAAAGAATTTTTTTTATTAGGAAATTGAATTTTTCTTACTTCTTTTGAATAATTTGAAACAGCTTTTGAAATGTTATTTCTTATATTGGCATATTTTTTTACAAATTTGTAGTTCATTGGATTTAATCCAATTAAATCATCAAAAACTAATATTTGACCATCGCAATATTTGGAAGCTCCAATTCCTATTGTTGGGACTGTTATATTTTGACTAACAAGTTTTGCTAAAGAGGTCTCAACACATTCTAAAACAATTGAAAATACTCCAGCTTTTTCTAACAATTGCGAGTCCCTTAGAATGTTATCTCTCTCTATCTTTTTTTTGCCTTTAAATTTGAAAATTTTATCTGACTGAGGAAGCAATCCTAAATGGCCCATGACTGGAATTTTATTTTTAACTAAAGTTTTAACTGTTTCACAAATTTTTTTTCCACCTTCTAATTTTACACCATCACATTTAGTTTTTTTCATTATTTGTTTTGCATTTTTTAATGCCTCTTCAGGAGTTCGATATGTGTTATATGGCATATCAACAACCATTAAACTTTTTTTTATACCCATTCTGACACTTTTAGAATGTTCAATCATAGTATTCAAAGTTACTTCTCTCGTAGAATTATAATTATACAAAACAGATCCAAGAGAGTCTCCAACAAGTATAATATCGCAATGATTATCTAAAATAGATGCTATGTTTTTTGAGTAAGCAGTTAAACTTACAATTTTTTGTTTATTTTTTTTTTTAATTAAATCTAAGATTTTTTTTTTCATCGACCTACCAAGAGCCGGTATTTTCCATTGAAGCCCAAGGTTCTTTAGGTTCTAGATTTCCCTCTTGAAGTATTTCAATTGAGATTTTGTCTGGTGATCTAACAAAAGCCATATGACCATCTCTTGGAGGTCTATTAATAGTATAGCCCATATCCATTAATCTTTGGCAGGTTTCATAAATATTATCTACTCTATAAGCAAGATGACCAAAATTTCTTGAGCCCTCTCCGAGCTTATCTCCATCCCAATTAAAAGTTAATTCTATTTCTGCTTTTTCATCATTGGGAGCTGCAAGAAAAATTAAAGTAAATCTACCTTTTTCATTATCCATTCTTCTTGTTTCTTTTAAACCAAGCCCCTCACAAAAAAATCTCAATGATTCATCAACATTCTTTATTCTAATCATTGTATGTAAATATTTCATTTATTTTCCTTTTTAATATTGTTTAAAAAATTTTTCTATTAATGTTTTTCAGAATTATAACCTAATTTAATAGCAATTGGATCTATTCTTTCTATTATTTCATGAATTTCCTCTTCAGAAAATACTTTCTTCCAATCACCATTTTCTCGTTTAGATATATGACCAGATTGGAAACCAGTATTTAAATCAAAATATCTTAGGCCCCCCTGTCTTCCTCTAACAATTTTTTGTTCATCTATTTTTTGATTTTCGTCAATAATTCGCTTTAATTCAATGTCATTTTTCTCAATTAATTTTTGAATTTTTTTTTTTTCATACTTATTGACTATTTCATTTATTTGATTTTCTGATAATTGCACATCACAAAATAACCCCAACTCTTTAACTAATGAAGTGGGTTTTGTTTCAATATCATCATAATTAACTATACAAACATTATCAGAGGTATCTTTGTAATGTGTTATAAAATCAATTAATAGTAATGCGCTATTTATTGAATTAACTAGCTTGCACTTCATAAATTCGTGATAAGAGGCGCAAATATCGTATGGGTTTCTAATTGTGGTAATTACTTTTGAACCCGGTGGTATTTTTACTATTTTTCCATGAATCTTAAAAACATATTTGTTAAATTTATTTTTATCTATTAAAGCTTGGTTCTTGTATATCTCAACATACTCAGAATCATTTTGAATAGATTTTTTTGGTAAAACATTAAAATTTGAATTTGCAAATATTTCTTTAATTACATTGGTAATCCACATTGAACCTGTACGCGCAACTGTAGATACCCAATAAGTATTAAAATCTCTCATTTCAAATAATAAATATATTTTTGAATTGTTATTTACCTTATTTAATTAATTATTCTAATTCAATAGTGCTTGGTGGCTTTGAAGTAACATCATATACCACTCTATTTATACCTCTTATGCTGTTAACTATTTTATTTGATATATTTTGCATAAAAGACTTTTTAAATTCATAATAATCTGCTGTCATTCCATCCTCAGATGTTATTGCCCTTAATAAACATAAATACTCATAAGTACGATTGTCACCCATTACCCCAACAGTTTTAACTGGCAGCAATGCTGCATATGCTTGCCAAATCTTATGATAAAGACCATGATCTTTTAAGGCTTGAATAAAATAATAATCAGCTTCTTTTAAAATTTTAATTTTTTCATTAGTTATAATGCCTGGCATTCGAATAGCTAAACCTGGTCCAGGAAAAGGATGTCTTGAAATAATTTCTTTAGTTAAATTTAACTCTAATCCTAATTTTCTTACCTCATCCTTAAATAAGAATTTAAGTGGTTCTACTAATTTTAAATTCATTTTTTTAGGTAAGCCACCGACATTATGATGTGATTTAATTTTAGAAGTTTGGCTACCAGTAACAGATTTGCTCTCAATTAAATCTGGATAAAGAGTACCCTGAGCTAAAAATTTAACGTTTTTAATTTTCTTAGCATATCGTTCAAATATTTTGATAAATAAATTACCAATAATTTTTCTTTTTTTTTCTGGATCAGATACATTTTTTAATTTTTTTAAGAATTCTTTTTCAGCATTTACATAAATTAAATTCATTTTTAAACGCTTTTTAAAAGTTTGAACTACTTGCACTTCCTCTTTTTTTCTTAGAAGACCAGTATTTACAAAAATACAATAAAGTTTTTTTCTAATAGCTTTGTTCAGTAATTGGGCAACTACACTACTATCCACACCTCCTGATAAAGCACAAATAACTTTGTGATTTCCAACTTGTTTTCTTACATCTTTAATTAGCTGATTTTTTTGATCCTTAGAAGACCAATTCTTTTTAATTTTACAAATTAAAAAAATAAAATTACTTATTAATTTTTTTCCGTTCTCTGTATGAGTTACCTCTGGGTGGAATTGTACCCCATAATATTTTCTTATTTTATTTTCAACAATTGCAAATTTTGAATTAGTACTTGATGCAACGACTTTGAAATTCTTAGGCAGTTTTGAAACTTGATCAGCATGGCTCATCCAAACTTGGTTAGATTTTTTATTTCTAAAAAAATTAGTTGTTAAAAGACTGTTATTCTTTTTATAAACATTAGCTAAGCCAAATTCTCTATGTTTTGATTGTTTTACTCTTCCCCCATTAAGTTTTGATAAAATTTGATGCCCAAAACATATTCCAAGAACTGGTATATCAAGTTGCAAAATTTTTTTATCAAATGAATATTTATTTATTTGATAAACATTTAATGGACCTCCAGACAATACTATTCCTTTGATACTGTCATTTAAGTCTTTTAATTTTATTTTCTTGTGGCTAATTATTTCTGAAAATACACCTAATTCTCTTATTCTTCTTGCAATTAATTGAGTAAATTGAGAACCAAAATCTATTATTAAAATTTTGTTAAGATTTTGATCAAGACTCATTATTTTCAGGTTCTATATTTTTTAATGACTCTTGGATACCTTTGTTTTCAATACATAAATTTTTACAAACTTTCACAAACTTATCTGAAAGATCTTTGACTTTTTCATAATTAGATTTTTCTAAGGCAATTTTCATTAACATTAATAAAGCTTCCTCATTATCAGGCTCAATTAAAAGTGTTGTTTCTAAATTGTATTCTTCTTTTCTTTGATTTTCTTCTTGGTTGTAAATTTTTGCTAAATATAAATATGAGTTTGCGTCTTTTGGATTAAAAACTATATTTCTCTCAAACAAAAAACGCGCATCTTCATATTTTTCTTTTTTAAATAATTCTAAAGCTTCATTAAAAAAATTTTCTTTACTAAAAGAAGTACCGTTAAAAGAAACTATAAAAAGTATTAAACCTATTATTTTGAAAAATTTACTCATTAATATTTACTATCTTTTTTTACAACATCTACATTATGGACCATACTTTCATAAAATCCAGCTTTTGTAATTTTCACAAATTGTGGTTTATTTCTTAATTTAATGATTGTTTTTGATCCAAGATAGCCCATAGAAGATTTCAATCCACCAATTAATTTATAAATAATACTCCCAACATCTCCCTTATATTTTACAAAACCTTCAACACCTTCAGGTACATACTTTGATGTGTCTTTTTGTTTTTTTTGAAAATATCTATCAGCTGAGCCTTTATTCATAGCGCCCACAGAACCCATGCCTCTAAAACTTTTGAAAAGCTGTCCATTTTTTTTAATTAATTTTCCTGGAGTTTCGTTTGTACCTGCAAATAACGAGCCAATCATTACAGCATCTGCTCCTGCAGCAAAAGCTTTCGCTAAATCACCAGAATATTTTATTCCACCATCTGAAATTATTTTAACATTTTTATTTTTTAAACCACTTCTTACACTTAGAATTGCACTTAATTGAGGAACTCCTATTCCAGCTACCAATCTTGTTGTGCAAATAGAACCTGGCCCTATACCAACTTTAATTATATCTACTCCTACCTTTACTAGGAATTTTGCAGCTTCTGGTGTTGCAATATTTCCCGCACACAAAGCAATTTTGTTAGTTTTTATTTTTTTAATATATTTAATTATTTCAGCAACTTTCATTGTGTGGCCATGTGCTGTATCGACTACAATTAAATCTACACCTTCTTTAATTATTTCTTTGACTCTAATAAATTCATTTGGCGCTGCACCTACAGCTGCTCCAACAATTAGTTTTTGTTTTTTTACTTTTTTTATCTCTGATAATTGTTTTTTTATATCAAGGTTTCTGTGAATTACTCCAATACCACCAGCTTTAGCTATAGCTATTGCCATTCTGCTCTCTGTGACAGTATCCATTGCAGATGATAAAAGTGGAATTTTAAGTTTCAAATACTTTGTTAAAGATACACTAGTGTCTGCATCAGAAGGTAATATTTCTGAATACTTTGGAGCTAATGTAACGTCATCAAAGGTAAGTGCTTCTTTTATGGGAACCATAATCTTTTATATATGATTCCTTTTAAATTAAAAGTCTCTAACGAATTTTTCTACAAATTATAAAACTTTCTTTTGAATCTTTTCTGCTAGATTTTGGTTTAAAAACCTTAACTTCTTTAAAATATTTTTTTCCTTCTGCGACGATTTCGTTAAATGTTCCTCCCATAAAAATTTTTGAAATAAAATATCCACTTTCATTCATTAAATTTTTTGCAAAAAACATTGCCTCTTTACACAGTTCTCCGGTTTGTATTGAATCTATATTTTTAATACCGGTTGTGTCTACGGCCATATCAGACATTACGACGTCAACTTTGCTGCTTATATTTTTTTTAATTTCCTCTTGAGTTTTTTCTTCAGTAAAATCTCCTTGGATTTGAACACTATTTCCTATGGGTTCCATTTTTTTTAAATCTATAGATATCAATTTTCCACTTTTAGCTGCTTTAAGTGCATATTGTGACCAGCTTCCTGGAGCTGCACCAATATCAATTACTGATAATCCGCCTTTAAAAATTTTAAATTTTTCATCAATTTCAATTAATTTGTAAGCTGATCTAGCTCGATATCCATCTACTTTTGACTGTCTTACATAGATATCTCTCCTCTGCTTATTAACCCAGTTCTTAGAGATTTTATTTTTTTTCACTTTATAAAAAATTTAAATTATTTTCAGTACATCTTCTTCAGTAATGTTTGAGATATCTTCTGAATTATAAATTATTTTACTATCTAAGATATCTATATTTTTTACTTTAGGAGCAAATTTTTTTGAATTTGTTGGTCCAAATAAAACAATCATTGGAATATCTGCTAAACCTATCATGTGCATAATTCCATTATCAATAGAAATAGCTTTATTAAGTCTTGATGAAAGCGCCGTTACTAATGGAGGACCTGATAGTTGAGAGTCTAACTCAGGAAATATTGCGTTATCAATTTCTTTTTTTATTCTTTGAATTAAATCTAAATTTTGTTTCTCAATAAAAAAGACTGGTTTTTTATTTAATAATGAAATTCTTTTAGCAACATTAATAAACTTTTCTATCGGCCAGCTTTTTTTTCTATATTCGTTACCCTGAGTGACAGAAAAACCTATATAATTACCATCAGGCAGTAATCGTTTTGCTTCATTGAAATATTTTTCATTTATTTGATTAAAGTCATACTTTTTAAATGGAATTTGAGTATCAAGTAATTTTTCTAAATTTATAAGAATATTTTTTAAGTCAAATTTTGACGAAATATAATCTTTTTTAGCATTGCAAAATTTAAAATTTAAAGTCGATGAATAAAAATTTTTAGAGGGAAATTGCTTAAGTATTATGGTGTTCCTTAATTTAGACTGAAGATCAACAATTAAATCAAATTGCTCAATTGAATTATTTTTAAGTATATTTTTTTTCGATTTGAATAGATGCCAAATTCTGAAACCAAAATAAATTATATCAGTTTTTAGCTCATTTAATTGAATATTGTAGTCAGAAAGAGAGTTGTTAAAATGATTTTTATGAGCTGATAAATAAAAAATATTATCTGATCCAAATTTTTCTCTTAAACTGTAAATTATGTCAAGTAATTGGATGCTATCACCTAAACCACCACCTGAATTATAAATTAATATTTTCATTTAATTAAACAACTTAAAGATATTTATAGGAATTTTAATTCTACAAAATATCTTCTAGCTTATCGTTTTCTTCATCTGCATTACCATTTTCATTTTTATCTTTTTTGATTTTCTGAAAATGGAAGTAGCCAACTGGGATTAATAAAAGATAAATCAAACTAGTTATTGCTAAGACTTCAAATGTATAAATTAATAACATTCCAAAAAATACAACTATGCCAAATAATAAAAAGATAGTTGTGTTTCTGCGTATAACTATTTTTTTAAATGAATAAGTGGGAACTTTACTAATTAAAAGTAATGAAGTTAAAATAAAAAATACTGGTACTAAAATATTATAATTAATATTAAATATATCCAATCCACTTAAATTGAATATTAAAGGAGTTAAAACTAATATACCTCCCGCCGGTGATGGTACGCCTTCAAAAAAATTATCTTTCCAAGAAGGTTCCTCTGAAGAATTAACGTTAAATCTTGCTAATCTTAATGCTACACAAATTACATAAATTAAGCATACAAGCCAACCAAATCTTCCCAAACTATTAAGTTTCCAAAAATACATAATAAATGCAGGGGCAACACCAAAACTAATCATGTCAGTTAAGGAGTCTAACTCTTTTCCAACTTTTGAAGTACCTTTGATCAGTCTAGCAATTCTACCATCCAAACCATCTATTAGCGCTGCAAATATAATTGCAATAATTGCTAATCCAAACTTTTCATCCAACGCAAATCTTATTGAAGTCAATCCAATACATACTCCTATTAAGGTAAGCATATTTGGCAAAATGACTCTTGCATTTTTTTTGCTTGATACAACTTTTAAATTATTTTTTGGTTGTTCCATAAATTAATTTTTAGCCAAAAGTGTTTCTCCTGAAATTGCTGTTTGACCAACTTTAACCAGAGGTTCATAATTTTCATAGTAAACATCTGCTCTACTACCAAATCTAATCATTCCGATTCTATCACCTTGATTTAATTCTTGATTTTTATTTGTTTCACAAACTATTCTTCTTGCAACCAATCCTGCAATTTGAACAACTAAAATATCATTCCCATGCTTATCTTTAATTTTATAATAGTTTCTCTCATTGTCTTCACTTGCTTTATCTAAAGATGCATTTAAAAATTTACCTGGTTTATATAAAATATCTTCAACAATACCTGAGCACGGTGTTCTATTTACATGACAATCAAAGACGTTCATAAAAATACTTATTTTTTTAAATTTTTTATTTTCTAGTCCAAGTTCTTTTGGACCATCCACTTCTTCAACTTTAATTACTTCTCCATCAGCGGGACTTACAAGATAACTATCATCTCCTATAATTGTTCTTTCTGGATCTCTAAAAAAATAATAAACCCAGACAGTTAATAAAATTCCTATTAATCCTAAAAAATTATTAATTATTAAAAAAATGATAGTTATGAATACAGCTATTACTATAAACTTGTATCCTTCAGTGTGAATCTTTGGAAATATCTTGCTAAACATATTCTTCTATTTGCTAATTTTCGATTAATATGTATATAAAACGATCAAATTCAATTAATAAGATAATTTTTATTTAATGAGCAAAATCAAGGTAAAAAACCCGGTTGTAGAGCTGGATGGCGATGAAATGACACGTATTATATGGGAGTTCATCAAAAATAAATTAATCCTCCCATATTTAGATCTTGGTATCGAATATTACGATTTAGGCATGAAAAGCAGAGATAATACTGATGATCAAATTACCATCGACTCCGCGAACGCAATCAAAAAAATTGGTGTTGGAATTAAGTGTGCAACTATTACCCCTGATGAGGCGAGAGTAGAAGAATTTGATTTAAAAAAAATGTGGAGATCTCCTAATGGAACTATAAGAAATATAATTGGAGGAACAGTATTTAGAGAACCAATTATTTGTAAAAATATTCCAAAACTTGTTCCTTCTTGGACTGATCCAGTGATCATTGGAAGACATGCATTTGGTGACCAATATAGAGCAACAGACTTTAAAGTTCCTGGAAAAGGAAAAATGGAAGTGAAATGGACATCAGAAGATGGAAAAGATGAAATTAAATATGAAGTATTTAATTTTACAGGTCCTGGTGTGGCTTTATCAATGTATAATTTAGATAAGTCTATTGAAGACTTTGCAAGATCTTGTTTCAGTTATGGGTTGATTAAAAAATGGCCTGTTTACATGTCTACAAAAAATACAATTTTAAAACAATATGATGGAAGATTTAAAGATATTTTCCAAGAAATTTTCGAAAAAGAATATAAAAGTGAATTTGAAAAAAATAATTTAACTTACGAACATAGATTAATTGATGACATGGTTGCATGTGCAATGAAGTGGAGTGGTAAATATATTTGGGCTTGTAAAAATTATGATGGAGACGTTCAGTCAGATACTATGGCGCAGGGTTATGGGTCTTTAGGTTTAATGACAAGTACATTGTTAACTCCAGATGGAAAAGTAATGGAAGCAGAGGCTGCACACGGAACAGTAACTAGACATTATAGAATGCATCAACAAGGAAAAGAAACTTCAACAAACCCTATTGCATCAATTTTTGCTTGGACAAGAGGATTGGCTCACAGAGGTAAATTAGATGGTAATGAAGAACTAATCAAATTTGCACAAACTTTAGAAAAAGTTTGTATTGAATGTGTGGAAAGTGGATCAATGACAAAAGATTTAGCAATTCTTATTGGTCCAAATAGTAAATTCTTAACTACAAATCAATTTTTAGACGAAATTGATGGTAATTTAAAAAAGAAATTAAATTAAACTCTTAAGCTTTTCAAAAGCTTCTTCAATTTTTGACTGATCTTGTCCACCAGCTTGAGCAAAGTCTTTTCTTCCACCACCACCTTTACCACCAATTATTTCAGATCCAACTTTAACAAACTGAACTGCATCAAACTTGCTAGTTAAATTATCTGTTACTCCAACAGCTAATCCAACCTTGTCATCTTTATTTGCAAACACAACTACAATACCTTCACCTAAATCTTTTTTACCTTTATCTACAAGTTTTCTTAATTCTTTTGGAGGCAATCCATCTATTTTTTGAAGTCTTAATTTAACTCCATTAATTTCTTCATCTTTAATAATATTTTTTGATTTATCTTCTAAAATTGTATTTATTGAGATTGCCTCTAATTGTTTAGTTAAATTTTTAATTAAAGTCTTTTGATCAGCTTCTTCTAAACTTGGCTTTCCACCAAGTTTTATAATTTGCTGACTTAAATCCTTAATTGTTTCTTCGTCTTTTTCGGCAGATAAGTTTGATAATTTTTCTTTATTTTTTAAATATTCCTCTAATTGTTTATCTCTCAAAGCCTCAATTCTTCTAACCCCTGCAGCAATTGAAGACTGGCTGACAATCTTAAATTTACCAATATCACCAGTGTTTTTTACATGTGTCCCACCACATAATTCAGTTGAAAAATACTTGCCATCCTCGTCTCCCATTGAAAGAACTCTTACCTCATCTCCGTATTTTTCCCCAAATAATGCTAAAGCACCATTTTCAACTGCCTCATCAGGTGTCATTAATCTAGTTTTTACATCAGATTTTTTAGAGACCATTGTATTTACAAACTCTTCTATTTTATCAATTTCCTCATTCAAAATTGGCTTCATATGGCTGAAATCAAATCTTAATCTACTTGGTTCTACCAAAGATCCCTTTTGAGTTACATGGGTACCAAGAACCCTTCTTAAAGACTCGTGCAACAAATGGGTTGCTGAATGATAAGCACGAGTATTATCTCTTCTTTCCACATCAATTTTTAACTCTACACTTTCTTGAAGTTTTATAGATCCACTCTTAACATTTCCATAATGAACAAATAAATCTCCTAGTTTTTTTTGAACATCGGTTACTTCAAATCTAAAATCATTCGATACTATTTCACCAGTATCACCTACCTGTCCACCTGACTCACC
>CACJBQ010000020.1 GCA_902591695.1 uncultured Pelagibacteraceae bacterium
AAATGTTTCAAGTCCCATTTTAATGGATTGTAGAGGTGTTCTTAGCTCATGTGATACGTTAGCGACAAAATCAGATTTTAATTGTTGAAATTTATGGAATTCAGTTAAATCCCTTATGAATAAGACACAGCATACTTCATCAAAAAATAGATTATTCTGATCAAGGTAAATTGTTATATTTAATCTTTGAATAGCTTGATTTCTAATTTCAATTTCAAGATCTGAAACATTGTTACCCTCAAATGATTTATCAATTGAACTTAAAAGATCAGGGTTTCTTAAAAAGCCGCTTATATTCTCTTCTAGTTTTATCTGAAATAATTTATTAGCAGAGTTATTGCTAAAAAGAATTTTCTTACCTTTGTCTAAAATTATTATTCCTTCAGGAATATAATTTAATAAATCATAAATATTTTTTCTATAGTCTTTATTTTCTACAACTTTAATTTGATCGTTATTATCTTTAGTTTCAGTTTTAATACCTAATACTTTTTCTTTTTTTAATAATAGATAAGTAAGAAGAGCAATTATTACTAATAAAATTATTGTTAATAACTCCATTACTTCACTCTACCATATACATCTTGATATCTAACAATATCACTTTCCTTCAAAATTGAGCCAACTTGAGCTTCAACAATTTTAACAGGTTTTTTTCCTGGATTTTGAACTCTATGGATTGCTTCTAATGGTATGAATATATGTTCACCAGGTTTTTTAATTATAATATCTTTATTCAGAGTTATTTTAGCATTGCCTTGTGTAACTAACCAATGTTCAGCTCGGTGATGGTGTTTTTGTAAACTTAAGATGCCTTTTGGTTTTACATATAATTCTTTTATTAAAAACTCTTTTCCTTCAAATAAATTAGTGTATTTACCCCATGGACGGTAATACACGTTTTTTTTCTTAATATATTTGTTTTTATTTTTGTCATACATCTTCAGAATTTCTTTCCAACTACCAAGATCTGACCAAGGTATATCTAATTTGATAGCGTTAATTTGTTTAGTTTTTTCTAGAATTGCATAATCAAATGATTTGGCAGTCGATTTTATAAATGAAGCTTTATTTAGATAATATGTATTAGCTTTATATTTTGCTTTATTAACTGCATTTAAACAATTTCTGTAAGATTTAGGCTGATATTTTTTAAAGTTATTAATAATGGAGTCTTTTCGAAGATAAAACATTCCAGAATTCCAATAGCCTTTATTTTTTATAATTTGTTTTGCTTTAGCTTCTTTTGGTTTTTCAATAAATTTTGTTACTTTATTAATATTTCCTTTAATCTTTTTTGTTAAAAAATAACCATAATCACTAGTTGGAGATTTAGGTTTTATTCCAAAAACAAATATATTTTCTTCATTAAGATTTGATTTATTTTTATTTATTGCCTTATTAAAAATGCTCATTTTTTCGATCAAATGGTCTGCTGTAAAAAACATTAAAGGCTGATTGTCTGGAATATCTTTAATTAAAGCTGTGCTTAGTATAGCTGGTGCTGTGTTTCTTTTAGCTGGCTCTACAACAATTTTATATTTGTTTATTTTGTATTTTCTAAGATGTTGTTTTATTTGTTTAAGATATTTTTTATTTGTACTTATAACTGGCGCATCAAAGATTGATGCTTTTGTTCTCTCAAGTGTTTTTCCTAGTAAAGTCCAATTACCAAAATCAATGAACTGTTTAGCTTGATGATTTTTAGAATTTGGCCAAAGTCGAGTTCCAGCACCTCCACATAAAATAACTGGACGAATTTTCATTAAATCTCTGAATAATCCTTAACTTCTTTTTTCTTACCTGGGTGTGTTGGTGCTCCTAAGTATGCTGGTCCAACTGTTTGCGCATATTTCCATAAAGTACCTGATCCAAAATCTGATTTCCTAGCTTTCCATTTTCTTTTTCTTGCAGCCATTTCTTTTTTAGAAAGTCTTACGTTAATCGTTCCTTTTTTGGCATCGATATCAATTATATCTCCTGTTCGTAAAAGGCCTATAGGACCCCCTAGAGCGGCCTCAGGGCCCACGTGACCCACACAAAAGCCTCTGGTAGCTCCAGAGAACCTACCGTCTGTAATAAGGGCTACTTTCTCACCTTTTCCCTGTCCGTAGATTGCACTTGTTGTAGATAACATTTCTCTCATACCTGGACCTCCAACAGGTCCTTCGTATCTAATTATAATTACATCACCATCATTATACTTTTTGCTTTGAACAGCTTTCATTGCACTTTCCTCATTTTCAAAGCATCTTGCTTTACCAGTAAATTGTAATTTTTTAAGTCCTGCAACTTTAACAATTGCACCTTCTGGTGCTAAGTTTCCTTTTAATCCAACAACTCCTCCTGTAGGAGATAATGGATTTTTATAAGATCTCATTACTTTTTGTTTTGGATTAAATTTAATACCTTTTAAATTTTCCTTCATAGTTTTTCCTGTAACAGTCATGCAATCACCATGAATATATCCACCTTCATATAAAGTTTTTAATAACATTGGAACACCACCTGCTAGCCACATATCTTTTGCAACATATTTTCCACCTGGTTTTAAATCTGCAAGATAAGGTGTTCTTTTAAAAATTTTAGCAACATCCATTAAATCAAACTTAATTCCTGCTTCGTTTGCGATAGCAGGTAAATGTAATCCTGCATTAGTAGAACCACCAGTTGCAGCAACTACTGTTGCAGCATTTTCTAAAGCTTTTCTTGTAACAATATCTCTTGGTTTAATCCCTTTTTTCAAAAGGTTCATAACCATTTTACCACTAGCTTTTGCGTATTTATCTCTTTCTTCATATGGAGCTGGTGTTCCAGCTGAATAAGGAAGTGCTAATCCAATTGCTTCAGATACACATGCCATAGTATTTGCTGTGAATTGTCCTCCACAAGCACCTGCACTTGGACAAGCAACTAATTCTAATTTTCTAAGTTCTGCAGCAGACATTTGACCTGTTGAATGTTTTCCAACCGCCTCAAATACATCTACAACTGTTACGTCTTTTCCTTTATATTTGCCTGGAAGGATTGATCCACCATATATAAATACACTTGGTACATTTAATCTAACCATAGACATCATTAAACCTGGTAAGGATTTATCACATCCTGCAATCCCTACTAACGCATCATAACAATGACCTCTAACTGTAAGCTCAGCTGAATCAGCGATTACTTCTCTAGATATCAATGAAGATTTCATACCCTCGTGCCCCATTGCAATACCGTCAGTTACAGTGATTGTACAAAATTCTCTTGGAGTTCCACCATTTGCTCTAACTCCTTTTTTAACTGATTGTGCTTGTCTCATTAAAGCAATATTACATGGAGCTGCCTCATTCCATGTGGAAACGACGCCAACAAAGGGTTTTGCCACATCTTTCTCAGTTTCCCCCATAGCATAATAGAATGATCTGTGTGGAGCTCTATCAGCCCCTAATGATGTATGTCTGCTTGGAAGTTTCTTTTTATTGAATTTAGCCATTATATACCCTTTATTGTTACTGATATTTTCTCAATATCATTCTTTAAATTATTATAATTATTTTTTTCTTGTTCAACAATCTCTTTTGGAGCTCGATCTACAAAACTCTTATTCTCTAATCTTTGAGATATTTTATTCATCTCTTGCTCTAATCTACTCTGTTTGTTTGTTAAATTTTCCTTTATTAATTTTAAATCAACATCTTTATCAAAATAAATCTTAAACAAATCACCAGAAACAACCATTGTCGCAGCTGGTTTATCTAAATCTTTATCTAATATGCTGTTTATTCTTCCCAATTTTTTTAGAATAATTTCATTTGTATTAATAAAGTCTTTTTGATTTTTATTAATATTGCTTATTGATACATCAATAAATGAACCTGGGCTTACATTTAGCTCATTTTTAAATGATCTAATCTCTGAAATAATGTTGATTATATTTTCAACTTGTTCAGTACTGCTATCTCTATTTATTTCACCTGATAACCAGTTTTTAAGCATCAAATAATCACTACCGTTGTTATCAAATTTATTTTTAAGCCAAATTTCTTCAGTAACAAAAGGAATAAAAGGATGCAGCAAAATCAATATTTGTTTGAATACAAAAGATGATACTTTTTTAACCTCTGCTTTAGCTTTTTCATCTTCTGAAAATAGTATTGTTTTAGATAGTTCTAAATACCAATCACAATACGAATGCCATGCAAATTGATAAGCATTTTTAGCTGCTTCATCAAATCTATAATCCTCAAGGTTTTTTTCTATTTTATTTTTTGTTTCAATAAGTTCTGAATAAATCCATTTATTAATATTTACATTTAAACTTGAAACTTTATCTATATCCTTAAAATCACATTCATTAGTGATTAAAAAATTATTCGCATTCCATAATTTATTTAAAAAATTTCTATAACCTTTAACTCTATCCTCAGAAAGCTTTACATCTGTTCCTGGTGAGGCCATAGATAACAAAGTAAATCTGAGTGCATCTGCACTATATTTTTTAATTAAATCTAAAGGATCAATTACATTACCTTTAGACTTAGACATTTTTTGTCCCTTCTCATCTCTAACCAATGCATGAACATAAATATCCTTAAAAGGTTCTTTGTTTAAAAATTCAGTTCCAAACATAATCATCCTAGCTACCCAAAAAAATATAATATCAAAACCTGTAACTAAAACTGATGTTGGATAAAATTTATCTACATATTTATTATCATCTGGCCAACCAAGTGTAGCAAAAGGCCATAAGCCAGATGAGAACCAAGTGTCTAAAACATCTGGATCACGATTTAATTCAACATCTTTACTGTAATATTTTTTTGCTTGTTGTTTTGCATCATCTTCATTTTCTGCAACAAAAATTTTTTTATCTGGACCATACCAGGCAGGAATTTGATGTCCCCACCAAAGTTGTCTTGAAATACACCATGGCTCAATATTATTCATCCATTGAAAATAAGTTTTTGACCAATTCTCAGGAAAGAAATTTGTCTTTTTTGAATTAACAACTTCTTTAGCTTTAATAGATAACTTACCTGCATCAGCAAACCATTGTTCTGTTAAGAAAGGTTCAATTATTGAATTAGATCTATCCCCATAAGGAACTTTATTTTTTATATTCTCCTCTTTTACAAAAAATTCTTTTTCTTTAAGTTCTTGTAAAATTTTTTTTCTTGCTTCAGACCTATCCAGACCTACGTAAGTTTGTGGAGCATTTTTATTTATTTTACCTGCTTCAGTGAAAATATTTATAATTTCAAGATTGTTTCTTTGCCCAACTTCATAGTCATTAAAATCATGAGCTGGAGTTATTTTTAATGCTCCAGTTCCTTGTTCAGGATCTGCATAATCATCTTCAATAATTTTAATTTTTCGTCCAACAATTGGGATAGTAACTGTTTTACCAACAAAAGATTTAAATCTTTCATCTTTTGGATTAACAGCAATTGCTGTGTCACCTAACATCGTTTCAGGTCTTGTTGTTGCAATTGTAATAAATTCTTCAGTCCCATCTATTGGATATCTGATGAAATAAATTTTAGAATTTACCTCTCTTTGATCTACTTCTAGATCTGAAATAGCTGTTTTTAAAACTGTATCCCAATTGACTAATTTCTTATCTTTATAAATAAGTCCTTTATTATATAGATCCACAAAAACCTTGATTACAGACTTTGATAAATTTTCATCCATAGTGAATGCATTTCTTGACCAATCACATGAACAACCTAGTTTTTTTAACTGGTTTATTATTATGTCGCCATATTGATCTTTCCATTCCCAAACTTTTTCAATAAATTTTTCTCTTCCAATTTCATTTTTATCAATTTTGTCAGAAGTTAATTTTTTTTCTACTAAAGCCTGTGTGGCAATACCCGCATGGTCAGTACCTGGTTGCCATAAAGTTTCAAAATTGTTCATCCTATGATAACGAACTAATAAATCTTGAATAGAATTGTTAAGCGCGTGTCCCATATGCAAACTGCCAGTTACATTTGGAGGAGGAATTACAATTGAGAATTTTTTTGAATTTTCTCTAGGTTTAAAAAGACCATTTTTTTCCCAATAAGAATAAATTCTATTTTCTACATCAGAATGTATATATTTCTCGCTACTCATTGGTTTTAAAGTTTATAATTTAATAATCTAAATTAACAATAATCAATTTGGATCGTTATTTAATAGACTAATAGAAAAAATTTATTATAAAAAGGCATCTGTAGCTATTAGTTAAAAATAAGATGGCAACGTGGCGGAATGGTTACGCAGAGGATTGCAAATCCTTGTATCCCGGTTCGATTCCGGGCGTTGCCTCCAAAAAATTCTTGTTTTAGTTATAAAAAAAAGTAAGTTGGCTTTTTACATTCCTCGGTAGCTCAGTTGGTAGAGCAGTTGACTGTTAATCAATTGGTCGCAGGTTCGAGTCCTGCCCGAGGAGCCAAAAAAAAATCAAATAACTTTAAAAAATTAATATGGGGTCAGCTACAAATTAATTTTAAACCGCTTTTGAAATACCTGATCCTGATATTTGTAAAGATTTATTAAATTTCAGTTTCTGATCAGCATTAAGTTCTGAATATAATTTAACTAAAAAATTATAATTAACATTCATGTGACCTTCTTGAGATTTTTCTAAATTTACTAAATATTCTGAAAAATCTTCAAAAAAATAATTAATCGGCACTTTTAAATAATTTGAAAGTTGAAGTAACCTGATCGAACTTACACCGTTAGTACCTTTTTCATATTTTTGAATTTGTTGAAATGTAACATTAATTGCTTTTGCAACTTTAGTCTGAGTTAAACCCAAAGCTAATCTTCTTAGCTTAAGCTTGTTGCCTAAGTGTTTATTGAAATTATCTTCCATTAAGACCCCTCTTAATTAAATTTTATAAAGACTATTCAACCTATTTATTAAAGTTACTGCAATAGAAAAATTTATTTTTTTTTGAAAGAAATTTGGAATAATCAAAATACTGTCAAGCATTAGTTGAATGGAAAATAAACATATTTAGATTGCTTTAATCTAAATTTATTGCCTTAAATTTATATATTTTTTATAGTATTTGACTTAAAAACAGCTTGGTCCTATCACTCTTAGGGTTAGCAAAAAACTCTTTAGTCTCAGCCCTTTCAACAATCATTCCCTCATCCATAAAAATAACCTCATCAGCAACTTCTTTGGCAAATCCCATCTCATGGGTAACAACTATCATTGTCATACCTTGGTTTGCTAAATCAACCATCACGTCTAAAACTTCTTTAATCATTTCTGGATCTAGAGCTGATGTAGGCTCATCAAATAACATTATTTTAGGTTCCATACAAAGAGCTCTAGCAATAGCCACCCTTTGTTGTTGACCTCCTGATAATTGACCTGGAAATTTTTGTGCTTGATCAAGAATTTGAACTCTTTCTAAATGTTTTAAAGCTAATTCTTCAGCTTCTTTTTTTGGCATTTTTTTTACCCAAATTGGTGCAAGTGTACAATTATCTACAATTGATAAATGAGGAAATAAATTAAACTGTTGAAATACCATTCCAACTTCTGCTCTAATTTGTTCAATATTTTTTGTATCTTCCGTTAAAGTGTTTCCATCAACGATAATATCACCTTGCTGATGTTCTTCTAATCTATTGATACATCTAATTAATGTAGATTTACCTGATCCTGAAGGACCACAAACAACGATTTTTTCTTTTGGTTTAACCTCTAGATTAATATCTTTTAAAACTTGAAAATCACCAAACCATTTATTTACATTTTTAATTTGAATAATACTGTCAGACATAATTTATCGCTCTGTTTTATATTTCTGTTCTAGATTATAGCTATACTTACTCATTGCATAACAAATAATCCAGAAAATTATTGCAGCAAAAACATAGCCTTCCATAGCAAAACCTAACCACTCTGGATTAGTTTTGGCTAAATTTAACATTCCTACTATTTCAAGTAAACCAACTACAAATATTAGAGGAGTATCTTTAACTAGAGCTAAAAAAGTATTAGCAATACCTGGAATTACTAATTTTAAAGCTTGAGGAAGAATTACAAATATATGCATTCTCCAATATCCCATGCCTAATGATTTCGCAGCTTCGTATTGACCACGTGGTAATGCTTGTAAACCTCCTCTAATAACTTCAGCAACATAGGCTGCTTCAAATAAAGAAATAGCTATTATACATCTCACCAATTTATCTATAAAAAAATCTGCAGGTAAAAACATTGGAAACATCACAGCAGACATAAATAAAACTGTAATTAACGGAACACCTCTCCAAAATTCAATAAAACCAATTGATATATATCTTATTAATGGAAAATCTGATCTTCTGCCAAGAGCAAATGCCATTCCTATAGGAAAACAGAAAATTAAACAGAAAAATGAAATTATAAATGTAAGTGATAATCCTCCCCAAGCTCCAGTTTCGACCCAATTTAATCCATCAAGTTTACCTAGTTCAATCAACTCCTCGTAAAAGATGAAATATTTTAAAGCAATATAAAGAGTGATTGGTACAAATATAAAATAATAAAATTTAAATTTACTTGGAATAAAGAAACCTATAATTATTGAAATTACTGCTGCGATTATTCCATAAGAAAAGTCAAAAAATACAGGACCACCTGATATAAAAAAGAAAATAAATAGGAAAGCTATAAATGGATAAATTACAACATAGTATAAAGTTAAATATTTTTTAAATTTTTCTGTAGCAAAATATCCTACAGAACCTAAAAGAGCTAAAGCAATAAAAGATAAATTTATTCTCCACTGTTCTGCATTTGGATACATTCCATACATAAATCTTCTAAACCAGACTTTAATGTAAGTCCAACAAGCACCAGTGCCTGAGCAAACATCTTTACTATCACCAGCGAAACTTGCATCGACCACAAACCAACTTAAAACTGGTGGTATTGCTTTAATAATTATAAAAATAATTAATAAGGATAAGATTGCATTAAAATTACTTGTATTAATATTTTTATTTACTTGATCTAGAAATTTATTTCCACTGTGTTCAATTCTAATAAAATACAGTCCTATAAAACCTAATATAATTGGAATTATAAAGCTTAATGATGCAGGTAAAAATCCTGTGATGTTTAAACTAAAAAATGAATTAAGAAAAACATCAATAACACTAATAACAAATAAAAATGAACCCATATATAAAAAGGTTGTCAAATTATCTTTATCTGGTTTTAAAAAATTAATTTTTGACATTTATTTTTCCTTAATAGCAATTTTTTTATTGTACCAATTCATAAGAATTGAAATTGAAATACTTAAGCTTAGGTAGGTAAACATCGTTATTGAAACTATTTCAATCGCCTTACCGGTTTGCATTAATGCTGTTCCCGCAAAAACTAGTACTAGATCGGGATAAGCAATTGCAGCAGCTAATGAAGAATTCTTAGTTAAATTTAAATATTGGTTTGTTGTTGGTGGAATAATAATTCTTAATGCCTGTGGCATAACAACTAATTTTAAAACTTGGTTAGGATTCAATCCAATTGATGCAGCTGCTTCTTTTTGACCTTTACCTACACCTTGAATTCCAGCTCTTACACACTCAGCAATAAAAGTTGCTGTATATAATGCCAGCGATAAAGTTAAAGCTATTAATTCAGGGGGTAAGCTTATACCACCCTCATATTTGAATGATGTTGTCGCCAATTGCTTTAATTTAGGAATTTCAAACGATAAACTCACACCTCCAATTAAAAAGCTAAGTAAAGGTAATATAAAAATTAAACCTACTGATATCCAAAAAACTGGTAACTGTTTACCTTGCGTTTCTTGAACTTTTCTTGCATGAATTCTAATTACAACTATTGCAATTATTGCTGCAATTATTGAATATAAAAATACATTAAGATTTTCCCAAACAAATGCTGGAACATACAAACCTTTAATCGTTAAGAAAAAAACACCTAAAATTGCATCCGCATCTTGAGGCAATGGTAGAGCTCTTAAAGCAGCAAAATACCAAAAAAATATTTGTAAAAGTAATGGGATGTTTCTAAAGAATTCTACATAAAAAGCAGCAAACTGATTTATTAAATAGTTTGGCGATAGTCTTGCTACACCAACAATAACACCTAAAATTGTTGCAATAATAATTCCAATTACGGAAACTAAAATAGTATTAAGTAAACCAACTAAATAAGCTCTAAAATATGAATGTGACCCATCATATTCAATAAGAGAAAACTGAACATCAAAAGATGACTCTTGAGAAAGAAAACCATATCCAAAATCAATACCTCTATTCTCCATATTGATTTGGGCGTTATATGTAAAAAATCCAAAAACTAATACTACAACTAAAACGGTAATTAATTGGGGAATAATTTTTTGTAATTTCAGGTCCATTTGAACGCTTATAAAAAAAAGGGCTAGAAAAATCTAGCCCTTTTTAATTAGTTAAATGTGCAATTATCTTGCAGGTGGTACATAAAGAATTCCACCTTTAGTCCATAATTCATTTGGACCTCTGTCAGGTAAAATTCCAGTGTCAGCTATATTTCTTTTGTAGCTTTCACCATAGTTACCAACTTGCTTAATAATTCTTAAGCTCCACTCATTGTCTAGACCAAAAGCAGCACCTAATTCACCTTCAGCACCAACTAGTCTTTTAACAGCTGGGTTGTCTGAAGTTTTCATTGAGTCTGCGTTTGCAGAAGTGATTCCATACTCTTCTGCTTCGATCATAGCATTTAAAGACCATCTTACGATATCTTCCCATACAGAATCACCTTGTCTTACAACAGGTCCTAAAGGCTCTTTAGAAACAGTTTCAGGTAATACAATGTGTTCATCTGGGTTAGACATTTTAGTTCTTTGTGCGGCTAGACCTGATTTATCAGTAGTATATGTATCACATCTACCAGCATCATAAGCAGCTACGACTTCATCAGCTTTTTCGAAAGCAACTGGCTCATAAGAAATTCCTTTTGAGTTAAAGAAGTCTCTCATGTTTAACTCAGTTGTTGTACCAATGTTTGTACAAGCTGAGATACCATCTTTAAATTGGCTTGTTGAAGTAATACCAGAGCTTTTTCTAACCATGAAACCTTGACCATCGTAGAAGTTTACTCCAACGAAAGTAAGTCCGATATCAGCATCTCTAGAAAGAGTCCAAGTTGTGTTTCTTGATAAGATATCAATCTCACCAGAAGTTAAAGCGGTAAATCTTTCTTTAGCACTTAATGGCGTAAACTTAACTTTGTTTGCATCACCTAGTACTGCAGCAGCTACTGCTCTACATACATCAACGTCAATACCAGTCCAATTTCCTGCTGCATCAGCATTAGAAAATCCTGGAAGACCTTGAGATACTCCACATCTTACAAAACCCTTCTTTTGAGTGTTTTTAAGTGTTTTAGATTTTTTAGCAGCCATAGTTTCTGTTGTAAAAGTAAACAACACTGCAACCATAGCAACTAAAGAAGTTAATTGTTTTAAGTATTTAAACATTAT
Organism: uncultured Pelagibacteraceae bacterium; assembly: GCA_902591695.1. Classification (GTDB taxonomy): domain Bacteria; phylum Pseudomonadota; class Alphaproteobacteria; order Pelagibacterales; family Pelagibacteraceae; genus Pelagibacter. The sequence goes on from CACJBQ010000020.1 coordinate 11,490, forward strand.
TCTTCCTTTATGTTATTTTTATTTGTTAACAAATAATTCAAAATTACTTTTGAATATTCTTAATTTAAGCATGTAAGAAAATAGTGTTCAAGAAAAAATAATATATTAATTGGATTTAATTCAAATTCTCGTCAAGCAAAATTATATATGATTAATGCGTTAAAAACTAAGAAATGGCGCGCCCTGAAGGATTCGAACCTACGACCCTCGGTTTAGAAAACCGATGCTCTATCCAGCTGAGCTAAGGGCGCAAAATTTATTGATATATATAATACTAAATTAATTTTTAAAAAGGAATTTTTTAGCAATTAACAATAAAGACAGCAGTTCAACCCTTCCGATAATCATAAAAAATATAAGAAAATATTTGGTTAAAAAGTGCAAATTTTGAAAATCAAAGTCCGATAGACCATAAGCAGATGAATTAACAGTATTCATCAACGTCAATACAGCTAATTTAAATGAGTATTCAAATTGAATGTTAGACAAAGATAATAATATGGTTAAAGAAAAAAGAGAAATAACAAAAATTAAAATTGTTAAAAAATATTTATTTATGTCTTTTGTGTCAAAATTGATTTTAGAAAAAACTAATTTATTCATAAATACATTTTTTGGACGGCTAAAAGAAAGAATTTGATTAATAGAATATTTAGTTAAAGAATATATTTTTAAAAACCTTAAACCTGAGCTTGTGGAAAAAAAGGAGCCTCCAATAATTACAAGTAAGATATATACAAAATGTAAGTTGCCTTGATCAATATTAAGTGAAATACCTATATTTGAAATACTGCTC
>CACJBQ010000021.1 GCA_902591695.1 uncultured Pelagibacteraceae bacterium
ACTTAAACCTCTCATAACTTTTTTCTTGATCGCTTCTATATCGATTGCTTGATAAAGAGCTTGTCTTACTTCTTTTTTCTTGAATGGATTATCACCTGTATTTCCAGTTCTTAATTTGTCAGCTGCTTGATCCATACCTAAGAAAATTGTTCTCATTTGAGCTGTACTTTCAACTTTATGACCTGAAGAAGATCCAATTCTTTTTAAATCTTGAACTGGAGCATCAGTAACTATATCAATTTCACCTGATAATAAAGCTGCAACTCTTGTAGCTGCATTTTTTATAGGCATTAATTCAATTTGAGTTACTTTTTTGTCCTTCATCTCACCCCACCAATGTTTATTTCTTTTAAACACTGTTTTAGTATTTGGTTCTCTTAAAGTTATTTTAAAAGGACCAGTTCCCATAGCATTAGTAGCAGAGAAAGTTTCTTGTCCTGCATCCCAATTTTGTGGAGACATTGCAAAGTTTTTCTCTGACCAAGCTTTAGACATTATAAAAATGTTAGACAGTTGGTTTAAAAGAATAGGGTTAGGTTTACTTGTAGTTATTTTAACAGAGTAATCTCCAACTGCTTCAACATTAGCAACAGTGCTGATGTATTCTTTAAAATCAGATGTTCTTTGCTTAGCTCTTAATATACTAAAAACAACATCCGCAGATGTCATTCCAGAACCATCTGAAAACTTAGCGTCTTCTCTTAAAGTAAAAATCCAAGTATTTGGATCAGTAGCTTTCCATTTTGTTGCTAAAGCAGGTCCTATTTTCATGTCCAAACCCCTTTGAACTAGAGCTTCGTAAACTTGTCTAGATACTTGTGTAGTTGGACCCTCATTTTGTGCATGTGGATCTAGCGTTAGACTGTCTCCTTGCATAGACCATTTAATAGTTTTTGCCCATGCTGAAGAAAATCCGAATACTAGAACTAATGACAATAGTATTCTTACTATATTTTTAGTCTTCATTATTCCCCTCGTTTTTTAAATTTATTTAAAAAAGTATAAGTGAAATAATTGAATTATAGTAGCAATAATTTACTTATAAAATTTAACTTTTATCGCTATCAACTAATTTTTTCTTACCTATCCAAGGCATCATAGCTCTTAGTTCTGCACCAACTTTTTCAACAGGATGCTCGGCTAATTTCGCTCTCGTAGCAAGGAAGTTTTTTTGACCATTTTTGCATTCATCTATCCACTCTTTAGTGAATTTTCCAGATTGAATTTCAGCCAAAACTTCTTTCATTCTTTTTTTAGTTTCTTCTTTGTTAACTACTCTTGGTCCAGATTGATATTCACCATATTCAGCAGTATTCGAAATAGAATAATTCATATTCGCAATTCCACCTTCATAAATTAAATCAACAATCAATTTAACTTCATGAACTGTCTCAAAATATGCCATCTCTGGTTCATATCCAGCTTCAACTAAAGTTTCATAACCATTTTTAATTAGCTCAACCAAACCTCCACAAAGTACTGTTTGCTCACCAAATAAATCTGTTTCAACTTCGTCTTTAAATGTGGTTTCAATAATTCCTGATCTTCCTCCACCAACTGCTGAAGCATAAGATAAAGCTAAGTCTCTTGCTTTTCCTGAACCATTTTGATGAACAGCAAATAAACAAGGCACTCCACCTCCTTTTTCGTATTCACTTCTAACTAAGTGACCAGGTCCTTTTGGAGCAACCATAAAAACATCTAGATCTTTTCTTGCTTTAATTAAATCGTAATGAACATTTAAACCATGAGCAAAAGCGATACTCGTTCCCTCTCTTACTCTCTGTTCAATGTGGTTTTTATAAATTTCCGCTTGTAGTTCATCTGGTGTAAGAATCATTACTACATCAGCCCACTCTGCGGCATCAGATAAGTTCATTACCTTTAAACCTTTTGACTCTGCTTTAGCTGCACTCGACGAACCTTCTCTCAAAGCAACGACGATATCTTTTACTCCACTGTCTTTTAAGTTTAATGCGTGAGCATGACCTTGACTTCCATAACCAAAAATGGCAACTTTTTTACTTTTAATCAGATTTACATCCGCATCTTTTTCATAAAACATTTTCATATTATTCTCCTATAAATTAATTAAATATTTTAGCACCTCTGGTCATAGCTACTGCCCCAGTTCTCGAAGTGCTAATAAGTCCTAAGGGCTTTAATTTTTTATTCATTTTATCAATTTCTCTTCTCAGAGCAGTTATTTGAATTACTGCTGAAGTTTTTGTTTCATCTAATATTATGGGATTAAATTTTTTACAAGCATTTAAGCATTTTTGAATTTTGTTTCTTTTTCCAACAACTTTAAATAATGCCATTTCTTTAAATATTACTCCTTTATCCTCTCTTTTAAATTCAGCAACTTTATGAACTGGTACTAATTTTGTTAATTGAAGTCTTATTTGATCAATAACTTGGGGTGTTCCAGTAGTAACAATTGTTATTCTTGAAATATTTTTAACAGCGTCAACCTCAGCAACTGCTAACGACTCGATATTGTACCCTCGGCCTGAAAATAAACCCACAACCCTTGCCAAAACTCCAGCCTCATTGTCTACCCATACTACAAAAATATATGTATCTGGTTTTTGTTTCTTCGTAGGTATGCTGTAAGCTGACTTTGATTTCGGCATTATGATTATACTAAGGCTTTGCCTTTTCCTTTTATTTTATTTTCCTCTTGATCATTTGGACCTAAGATCATTTGGTTATGTGGTTTTCCGGATGGAATCATTGGGAAACAATTCTCATTAGGATCAACATGGCAATCAAATATAACTGGTCCATCGTAATCGATCATTTCCTGAATTTTATCATCAAGATCTGCTGGATTGTCTACTTTGATTCCTTTACATCCATATGCTTCAGCCATTTTCATAAAATCTGGTAATGCTTCAGAGTAACTCTCAGAATAATTTTTTTCATGAAGCAACTCCTGCCATTGTCTAACCATTCCCATATATTGATTATTTAAAATAAAAATTTTTATAGGAAGATTGTATTGAACTGCCGTAGACATTTCTTGCATAGTCATTAAAACTGAGGCTTCTCCAGCAATATCAATTACTAATTTTTCAGGATGAGCAATTTGTACACCAACTGCTGCTGGCAATCCGTAACCCATAGTTCCTAAGCCACCAGATGTCATCCATCTATTTGGTTTATTAAATTTATAATGCTGAGCAGCCCACATTTGATGTTGTCCAACCTCGGTAGTAACATAAGTATCTTTGTTCTTAGTTAATTCATAAAGTCTTTGAACAGCATGTTGAGGTTTTATACTTTCATTACTATTTACAAAATTAAGAGAATCTTTTTCTCTCCATTTTTCGATTTGCTCCCACCACTTAGCTATATTAGATTTATTTGATTTGCTGTGACCATTTTTTCTTTTAGCAATTGTCTTATTAATTTTGCTGATAACACTCGTAACGTCCCCAACTATTGCAAGATCCACTTTTATAATTTTATTAATTGATGATGGATCTATATCTATATGAACCTTTTTTGAATTTGGTGAAAACTCATCAATTTTTCCAGTAATACGGTCATCAAACCTTGCGCCAATATTAATTAAAAGATCACAATCGTGCATAGCATTATTTGCTTCATAAGTACCATGCATACCAAGCATTCCTAAAAATTGATTATCATCTCCAGGGTAAGCACCTAATCCCTGAAGTGTTGAAGTTATAGGAAAACCAGTTAGCTCAACAAATTCTCTTAGAGCCTGACTTGCTTTTGGACCAGAGTTAATTACTCCTCCACCGCTATAGATGATTGGTTTTTTGGCCTTACTTAATAATTTTACTAATTCGTCAATTTGATCTTGAGAAAATTTATTATGCGATTTTCCATTTAATTTTTTTTCTTTATTTAGTTTTTTGTATTTTGTTTTTGCAAACTGAATATCTTTTGGAATATCAATTAAAACAGGTCCAGGTCTTCCAGTAGTTGCAACTTTAAAAGCCTCATGAATAACTTTGGAAAGATCATTAATATCTTTAACTAACCAATTGTGTTTCGTACAAGGTCTTGTAATTCCTGTAGTGTCACATTCTTGAAAAGCATCTGTTCCAATTAAATGTGTTGGAACTTGACCAGAAATACAAACTAGTGGGACAGAGTCCATATATGCATCAGTTAATGCTGTAACAACGTTAGTAGCCCCAGGGCCTGATGTAACTAAAACTACACCTGGTTTTCCTGATGATCTTGCATAACCCTCAGCTGCGTGACCAGCACCTTGCTCGTGTCTAACTAGAATATGTTTTATAGAAGGGTGATTTTTTAATTCATCATAAATTGGTAATACTGCACCACCTGGATAACCAAAAATATGTTCTACTTTTTGGTCTTCAAGACATTTGAATACAATTTCTGCTCCAGTTAATAATTTTGGCATTATGCAATCTAGCTGAAGTTGTGCTCATTGGTCAAGTTTAAGAATGAAAATTTTAAATTTTTTTCAAAAAACTATTTATGTCTCTTGGCTTTAGTTTTATCCAGTTCATCATATTGCCTCTAGCCCAAGTACTTTGTCTTTTGGCGTATTGTCTAGTTTTTATGGCTATTTTTTCTTTGGTATCCTTCAAATCTTTTTGTTTTTTTAAATATTCTCTAATTTCATTAACTCCGATGGCTTTGTTGGCACTTTTATCTTTTCTAACCCTAAGCTTTATGAAACCTTTTACTTCTTTTATTGCTCCATTTTCCATCATCTCACTTGTTCTAACATTGATACGCTCAATTAATTCTTGTCTAGGAAAATCAATATAAACTTTAAAGAAATCATCCTCCATGAAGTTTGGTTTTGTGTTTTTAAACCATTCAGTTAAAGATTTTTTTGTAAACTTTTTAATTTCATAAGCTCTTATAGATCTTTGGGTGTCTGTAGGGTTTATTTTTCCTCTTGAGGATGGATCTAATTTTAATAGTTTTTCATAAAACTTCTTTTGTCCAAGTTTTTTTTGCAAATCTCTAATTTGATTCCTCAATTTTAATGAAATATTTGGTATTTTAACTAAACCATCAGTTAAAGCTTTAAAGTATAAACCTGTGCCTCCAACAAGAATTGGGGTTTTTTTTCTTTTTTGAATTTCGCTAATTTTTTTGATTACTAGCTTAAGCCAATCACCTGTAGAGAAGTTTTTTGTAATATTATGAAAACCATACAAATGATGTCTTATTTTCTGGTATTTTTTTGGATCTGGTCTAGCTGATAAAATTTTAAGTTGTTTGTATACTTGCATACTGTCTGCATTAATAATTTCTCCATTAACTTTTTTTGCAAACTTAATTGCAAAACTTGATTTTCCTGAAGCTGTAGGACCTGAGATTAATATAATCTTGGATTTTAAATCCATGATCAATCTAGCTTAACACCAATGTATCTTCGTTGATTTTGATTGTTGTAAATTGCGAGTAAAAGTGTCTTTTGATTTGAATTTAAAACTTCCTTAGCAATACTTCTTAGGTCATCTGTTGATCTGATTTTTTTCTTTTGGGCTTCAATAATAATACTGTTAAGCTCTATTGAATTTGCTACAGGACTGTTGTTGGCAATTTTAGTAATAACAAGTCCTGTAGTTTGGTTTGGTAGATTTCTATTTTTAATATCTTCTTTATTCAAAGGTCTTACTGCAATTCTTAGACTTTCAATTATTTCTTCATTATTATTTTGTTTTTCAGTTTCTTGATTTTTACTTATTTTAAAATCATCTGAGGTTTCTAATCTTCCTAAAGTAACATTTTTAATAATCTCTTTTTTATCTCTCCAAACTTTAACTTCAACTTTTTTTCCAACTTCTGTTCGTGCAACAATCGCTGGAAGTTCTTTCATTTGATTTATTTTTTCTCCATTAAATTCTAAAATAATATCGCCAGCTTGTATTCCTGCTTTTTCTGAAGGACTGTTTTCAGCAACACTAGCAACTAATGCTCCTCGTGGTTTATCTAATTTTTCAACTTCAGCAATTTCTTTAGTTACATCTTGAATTCTAACACCCAGCCAACCTCTTTTTGTTTCACCAAATTCGATTAATTGTTTAATTACAATTTGTGCACTGTTGGATGGTATAGAAAATCCAATTCCAATTGAACCATTACGTCCAAGAATTGCTGTATTAATTCCAATTACATTTCCTTCCATATCAAATAGAGGTCCACCTGAATTTCCTGAGTTAATAGAAGCATCTGTTTGTATAAAATCTTCATATCTTGATAAACCAATTGATCGATTTCTCGCTGAAATAATTCCAGCAGTAACAGTTCCACCTAAACCAAACGGATTTCCAATTGCTAAAACCCAATCACCAATTCTTGCTTTATCAGAATCTCCAAATGCAACTGGAATAAATTTTTCAACTGTTTCTAATTGTAAAACAGCAATGTCCATTAGAGGGTCAGCACCTAGAACCTTAGCTTTAAATTCCTGGTCTCCATTTACCCTAACAATAATGTCGTCTGCGTCTTGAATAACGTGATTATTTGTAACTACAATTCCTTTCTCGTCTATTATAAACCCGGAACCTAAAGCAGCTGATTGTCTTTCCTGAGGTGTTCCAAATTCTTTAAACATATCCTCAAAAGGAGACCCTGGGGGAAATTGAAAAGGGAAAGGATTAGAAGTTGTTGTGATAGTGGTTGTTGTAGAAATGTTTACAACAGATGGCATTAATTTTTCGGCAAGATCTGCAAAGGAAGCGGGAACTGGTTTAGAGTTTACATTTAGCGAAAAGCTAAATGATATTAAAAGGGTAAAGAATATAAGTTTAATCTTATTCATATTAACTTTTAATAAAATAAATAATTATAAAACCTATTACAGCAAAAATAAGTCCACCTGATCTAAGTTGGCTATCTTTAACTAGGTCTAATTTTTTTAACATACTTTTCATTTTTGCTGGAAATAAGGCGTACAAAATTCCCTCAATGAATAAGAAAAGACCAAAAGCTATAACTAGCTCACGCATTTAAGAATTATTGTTGGATTTCAGGTTTTATATTTCCAAAAAATTTAAAAAATTCACTATCAGGTGATAAAATTAAAGAAGTTTCACCACCAATAAGAGCTTTTTCATATGCTTGCATAGCTCTATAGAAAGCAAAAAATTCTGGATCTTGGCCAAAAGCGTCAGCAAATATTTTATTTCTTTCTCCATCACCTTCCCCTTTCATAATCTCAGATTGCTTTTGGGCATCCGCTAAGATTACTGTAACTTCTTTGTCAGCAGTTGATGTAATTGTGACGGCCATCTCTGCTCCTTTTGCTCTAAATTCTTTCGCTTCTCTTTCCCTTTCAGTCTGCATTCTTCTATAAATTGCATCACTGTTAGCTTGTGGTAAATCTGCTCTTTTAATTCTGACATCAACAATATTTATTCCAAAGTTTTGTGCTTCGTTATTAACACCTTCTTTGATTAAAGCCATTTGTTTAGATCTATCTTTAGATAATAATGTTTGTAATTCCTCTTGACCTAATACATTTCTTATTCTTGAATTAATAATCGTAGACAATCTTGATCTTGCCACTCTTTCATTTCCAACTGAAATATAAAATTTTAGTGGGTCAACGATTTGAAATCTTGCAAATGCATCAACAATTAACCGTTTTTGATCTGATGCAATAACCTCTTCTGGTGGAGCATCTAAGTTTAAAATTCTTTTATCTAAATAAACAACATTTTGAATGAAAGGAATTTTAAAGTTTAATCCTGGCTTCATTATAATTCTTTTTGGATCACCAAATTGAAGAATAATTGCTTGATTAACCTCTTTAACTATAATTACTGATAAAAAAGCTACAAAACCAATTGCAACTAATACTCCTGCTAATATTTTTCCAGCTTTCATCTTAATTCGTCGCTTTCTTTTTTAGTTCAGGCAAAGGTAGGTATGGAACTACTCCCGAACCTGCATTTTTTTCTATAATTACTTTATCTATATCAGCTAAAACTTTTTCCATAGTTTCCAAGTACATTCTCTCTTGAGTAACTGCTTTTGCATTTTTATACTCATTATAGATAGCTATAAATCTACTAGCTTCACCTTCGGCTTTTGCAACAACTTCTTTTTTATATGCTTCTGCTGCTTGTAAAATCTTTTGTGCTTCCCCTCGTGCTCTTGGTATTACATCATTCGCATATGCTTCAGCTTCATTTTTAGATCTTTCCATATCTGCTCTTGCAGCTTGCACATCTCTAAATGCATCAATTACTTGATCAGGCGGGTCGGCTTTTTGAGTTTGAACTTGTGTAATTTGAATTCCACTTTCATAATCATCTAAAATAGTTTGAATAATTTCTTGAGTTTCAAGCTCAATTTTTGATCTTCCTTCGGTCAAGATTGGTTGAATATCACTTTTAGCAATTACTTCTCTCATTGCAGTTTCAGCGGCTGCTTTAACTGTACCCTCTGGATCTTGAATTTTGAATAAAAAATTACCAGCGTCTTTAATTACCCAAAATACTGAAAAATCTATATTAACAATATTTTCATCTCCAGTTAACATCAAGCTTTCTTGTGGAACATCAGCAACGCCACCTCCTGTAGAAAAACCACTGTCTCTTTCAGATCTAAATCCTATATCCATTCGATTAACTTTAGTGACTTTCGGTGTTTGGACAGTTTCAACAGGAAAAGGTATGTGATAGTTCAAACCAGGCTGTGTAGTTTTTACAAACTTACCAAATCTTAATACAACACCTTGTTCATCTGGCAGTACTCTATAAAGTCCGCTTGCTAACCATACAAAAACTAAAATTAATAAAATTAGACTTATTGATTTTCCACCTGAAGTTTTTCCACCAGGTAAAAATCTTTTAATTTTATCTTGAAGATCTCTAATCAATTCGTCAACATTAGGTGGTGTTGGACCTCTACCTGATCCATTACCGCTGCCACCTCCACCAGGAGGCGCTCCCCAAGGACTTTGACCTTTAAAATCATCTGACATATGCAAAAGTATATAGTGTCTTTATTGTAAAAAACAAGTAATGATACTTTTATGACTGATAAAAAACCTGAGCTTAGTGCCGCAATGAAAAGCAAGCTAGAGCCTAAAAAATTCACTAAAAATCCAATTCTAGGAACAAAGTTTACAATCGCAATCTCTAGTGCAAAAGGTGGAGTTGGAAAATCTACATTTGCAACGAATCTTGCTTTAGCTTTGAAAAAAGTTGGATGCAAAGTTGGTCTTTTAGATGCAGATATTTATGGGCCATCAATTCCTAAAATGTTTGATATTAATGAAAAACCAAAAAGTGATGGTCAAAAATTAGATCCAATCACAAAATATGAAATTCAATGTATGTCAATTGGTTTTTTAGCAGATCAACAAACTCCAATGATTTGGCGTGGTCCAATGGTAACTAGTGCAATTAAAACTTTTACTCAAAAAGTTAATTGGAAAGATTTAGATTTTATAATTGTTGATATGCCTCCTGGAACTGGTGACACCCAATTAACTTTTTCACAAGAAATTAAAATGGATGGGGCAATCATTGTATCAACTCCACAAGAAGTTGCTCTTTTAGATGTAAAAAGAGGAATTAAAATGTTTGATAAGCTTGGAGTTAAAATTTTAGGTTTAGTTGACAACATGAGTTTTTTTGTTGGAGATGATGGAAAGAAGTACAAGATATTTGGAGAAGGTGGAGTAAAAAAAACAGCTGAAGAATTTAAAAAAGATTTTTTAGGAGAAATACCAATAAATCCTGAAGTTGGAAATTCTGGTGATAAAGGAAAACCTATAGTTGAGTCTAATCCTAATCATGAAATTTCAAAGATATATTTTAATATGGCAGAGAAAATTAAAAAAGATTATTTTTAATTAATCTAATTCAAAACTGTTTTTATAATCTTTTTTTAAAGATTTATTTTGATTAATTTTCTCAAGAAAAAAATTCCCTATAACCAAGGTGTCTAGTTCTGTTCCCATAAAGCAATTAAATGCATCTTTAGGTGTGTTAACTATAGGTTCACCCCTAACATTAAATGAAGTATTTATTAAAACTGGACATCCAGTTTTTTCATTAAATTTAGAGATTAAATTAAAATATCTTTGATTTGTATTTTGGTTTACAGTTTGAATTCTGGCTGAATAATCTACATGCGTTACTGCAGGAATAGTTGATCTTTTAATATTTAGTTTTTCTATACCAAATAGTTTTTCTTCCTCTTTGTTCATTTTTATAACCTTATCCTCGTTTATATTAGCCACCATAAGCATATACGGGCTAGTCTTATCAATATCAAACCAGTTTTTAACTTCATTTTCTAAAACTGATGGAGCAAATGGCCTAAAGCTTTCTCTGTATTTAACTTTTAAATTTAAAATTTTTTGCATATTTTCAGATCTTGGGTCTCCCAAAATAGACCTTGCCCCTAAAGCTCTTGGACCAAATTCCATTCTTCCTTGAAACCATCCAACAGCGTCCCCGTTTATTAAACATTCGGTTGTCTTTTCGTAAATTTCATCATCTTTCAACTTTTTATATTTGGCTCCAATTTCGTTCAATTCTCTCTCTATGTCCTCTTCATTATATTCTGGTCCTAAATACGAGCCTTTCATGCTATCGGTTTTAATAATTTCTCTATCTTTCATTAATTCAAGATGCCAATATGCAAGCGCAGCACCCAAAGATCCACCAGCGTCACCTGCAGCAGGTTGTACCCAAATATTTTCAAAAATTTTTTCTTTAAGAATTTTTCCATTGGCTACACAATTCAACGCTACACCACCAGCTAAACATAAGTTTTTAATATTAAATTCTTCTTGAAGAGATTTAGATAGATTTAACATAATTTCTTCTGTAATTTTCTGAATTGAAGCAGCAATATCCATATGAAATTGAGTTAATTTCTCAAATTTACTGTTTCTCTCTTTTTGGCCAAAAAGATTATTAAACTTTGAATTAGTCATCTTAAGTCCAGTTGCATAGTCAAAATAACTTTGATCTAGTCTAAAAGTTCCATCCGGTTTAATATCGATCAAATTATTTTTAATAAGATCAAAATATTTTGGTTCTCCATATGGTGCTAAACCCATAAGTTTGTATTCACCACTATTGACCTTGAAACCTGTATAATAAGTAAAAGCTGAGTAAAGCAGACCCAAAGAGTGAGGGAATTGAATTTCTTTCTTAATTTCAAGGTTTTTTCCACTTCCTATTGCAACAGTAGTGGTAGCCCATTCACCCACTCCATCTGCTGTTAAAACAATTGCCTCTTCGAATGGAGATGGATAAAATGCACTTGCAGCATGACTCAAATGATGTTCAGAAAAGTGTAATTTTTTTTCATCTCTAAATTTATTATCATGTTCTTTAAGATGATCCATAAGTTGTTTTTTTTGAAATAACTTATCTCTTAACCATGTAGGCATAGCCTTGGAAAATTGAACAAAACCTTTAGGAGCAAAAGCTACGTATGTTTCCAAAAGCCTTTCAAACTTTAAAAAAGGTTTTTCAAAAAAGACTATATGATCTAAATCTGATAATTTTAAATTTGCGTAATTTAGAACAAATTCAACTGCATTTTTTGGATACCCAGCATCATGTTTTACTCTAGTAAACCTTTCCTCTTGAGCTGCCGCAACAATTTTTCCATCTGAAATAATACAAGCAGCACTATCGTGATAAAATGCTGATATTCCTAAAATATAAGTCAATTTAAAAAATTGTATAAATGAATGGTGCCACAGCAGAGCCTTGACTTAAAACTATTAGCCCACCAAAAATTAAAAGCACAATTATGATTGGTAACAACCAATATTTTTTTCTTACTTTTATAAAATTCCAAAATTCAATCAAAAAACTCATAACTAAAATTGATTATTCATATTATTATTTGAGTTATCTTTTTCTTGCCAATATGAATTATAATTCTTTTTATTTAATTTTAAAATATCCTTTCCAAGTATCCTCATGATTAAACCAGTGGGTGTAACGACACCAAAATATATTACTGCCATAACAACTGGAGATACAATTTTACCTAATAATAAACCAAATTTCATCCACAACTTATTCATAGAGGTTAATAAATTAGAATTAAATATTCCAAGGATTAAAAAAATTATTGAAATTACTAATGACCAGATTCTGATATTTTCATTATTTGTTAAAGGCCATAGAGCAATA
>CACJBQ010000022.1 GCA_902591695.1 uncultured Pelagibacteraceae bacterium
AATTTGTTTTTTCTTAACGCGTCAGCATAAGAACGCATTGAAGATAAAAATAGTAAAATTTTTTGTTTATGATGCTTTTCATAAGTGCATAAACCCTTATCTTCAGCCATAAAAAATAGGTGGTCTTTTTTGAAGCGGTCTAGGTATTTTATTGGAAATAATTGATTACCAAGTATAAAAAATAACTTCATAATTAAATATAACTAATAAAATTTTTTATGTCAGAAAAATATGTAATTTTTGGTGCGACAGGTTCTATTGGATCAAGTTTAGCGGAACAATTAAAAAACTCTGGAAACAATATTCATTTAGTTGGAAGAAATGAAAGTGAACTTAGTTCTATCTCTGAAAAACTTGGATGTTCACATACCGTTGCAGATGTTTTAAAGGATGGGTTTATAGAAAAAGTTAAATCAGATATTTCTGAAATTAAAGGCCTAGCTTATTGCGTGGGTTCAATTGATTTAAAACCATTAAGAATGGTGAATGAACAAGACTTTCAAAAATGCATGAAACTTAACCTTTATTCTGCTGTAGAAGCTATTAAAGGATATCAGGAAAGTTTAAAAAAAAATAAAGGTTCAATAGTGTTATTTTCAACTGTTGCTGCTCAAAGAGGTTTTACCAATCATGCAATCATAGCTTCAGCAAAAGCTGCTGTTGAAGGATTGACGGTTTCTCTTGCAGCAGAATTCGCTCCCAACATAAGAGTAAATTGTGTGGCACCAAGTTTAACAAAATCTAAAATAGCAGAACCAATGTTAAAAAACACTGCTATAGCTGAAGGTATTGCAAAAGCACATCCTCTTAAAAGATTAGGCGAAGGTAAAGATTCAGCAGCTCTTGCTAAATTCTTACTTACAGAAGATAGTTCTTGGGTTACAGGCCAAATAATTGCTGTTGATGGTGGTAGGTCTAAACTTTCATAAAGTGATCAAATATTTTTTATCTATATTTTTCTTTTTTTTACTTTCATCAAAAAGTTTTTCTGAAAATTTTACTTTTAAAAAATTGGCAGATTTAAATGATCCGTGGGGATCGTCTTTTATAAGTGATGAAGAACTTATTATCACTGAAAAAACTGGAAAAATAAAAATAGTAAATATTATTTCTGAAGATGTTTATGAAGTTGAACATAACTTAAATTATTTTGTACACGGACAAGGAGGTTTATTAGATATTATTTATCAAAATAATTACTTATGGATTTCTTATTCAGAAAATCGAGGGGATTGGAAAACAAGCACCTCGATTGCAAAAGCTGAATTAAATAAAAAAAATTTAGATTTTAAAAATATATTTCAAGCTGAACCACCAATAGAATCTGGTTATCATTTTGGTTCAAGACTGGCTATTAAAGACAATTATCTTTTTGCATCTGCTGGTGAAAGAGGTGGAGGTATGATTGCTCAAGATCCGACAAGCCATCCTGGAAGTATTATCAGAATTTATTTAGATGGTAGTATTCCAAAAGATAACCCTAAATTTGAAGGTAGATCAGATTGGTTACCAGAAATTTATCAAATTGGTGTTCGTAATCCTCAAGGTCTAACCTATTCCTCTTTTGATGGAAAAATTTATGCAAGCAACCATGGTGCAAAAGGTGGTGATTGGTTTGGTGAAGTAAAAAAGGGAGAGAATTATGGTTGGAAAATTTTAGGTTGGGGTGGAACAAATTATTCAGGGTCAAAAATTGGACCTAAATGGAAACCAGGTTTTACTAAGGCACTCCAATACTGGGTTCCTTCAATAGCTGCAAGTGCAATAACTATTTATAAGGGAAATGAATTTAATGAATGGAATGGAGAAGCGCTCATTACTTCTTTGAAAGATAAATCTATGAGAAAATTAAATTTTCAAAATTCATCTAACATTCAAGAAACAATTATTTTCAAAGATAAAATTGGAAGAATAAAAGTTGAAATCTTATAAACTTTTTCTTCCTTATCATAAATTCTCCATACAATTAAATACATTGCATAGAACAAAGCTAAAATTAGCATTGAAGTAATTCTTGCATCCCAAGCCCACCATGTTCCCCAAGTTGGTTTTCCCCAAATTGATCCTGTGACTAAAGCTATAATATTAAAAACAAATCCCGAAGGAGCTAAACTTTTAGAAATTAAAAAAAAGTTTTTGTTTCTAAATACAAAACCAAAAATAGATAACAAAGTTATAGAAGAAAATATTCCAAGTGAAATCCAAGCGGCAGGAACGTGAACATACATAATCCTGACTGCATCACTTTGTTTGTAATCTTCAGGAGATATTACTAATGCTTCTACTAAACCAACACTTAATACAACAATAAACAAAAATAAAACGTACTTAGGTGCTCTTGAAGTAATTTTGAAAATCTTGTTAGGTTCAAAAAGTTTAAACATATCTTAATTTAGAATTTTTTTTGGTGATTTCTATTATGAAATAGTTTTCTGATCAAGAATGCAGAGGGGAGATAATAAGATTGAAATTAACGTTTAACACTCTTGACCAGAAGATACTAAAAATATAGCTAATTTGTATGGCCTAGATTTGAGCTAAATGTGGTTGAATGATGGTTGCCCTCAATTAGAAAGCTTGAAATAACTAGAGCCTTTTTTTCCTGAAAAAATCTCTTCAATTAAAGGGTGTTTTATTGGTTCATCAGAGTCATCCATAAGCAAGTTTTGCTCAGAAACATAAGCTTCATAAGTTATCTCATCATTTTCTGCTAATAGGTGATAAAACGGTTGATCTTTTCTTGGTCTCACATTTTTTGGAATAGATTGATACCATTCCTCAGAATTATTAAATTCAAAATCAACATCATAAATCACACCTCTAAATTCAAAGTGTTTATGCTTTACGATGTCTCCAATTGAAAATTTTGCTTTTTGGACAGGCATTGACCTTAGTATGGGTATTTAAAAATAAAAATCAATGCTAAAAATATAAATGTTTTGTGATGTGGCAAATATGTTAATATCTTTTTAGTGAATAAATCATTTTTAAAATTTGTTACTGATTTCGGTCCTTTAGCAATATTTTTTTTCTATTATTACAATAGTGGCAAAAATTTATCAGTAGCAATACCTCCACTGATAGTTGCAACTTTAGTTGCATTAGCAATTGTTTGGTTTTTTGAAAAAAAAATTCCTCCAATGCCTTTGGTAAGTGGAATTTTAATTACTTTTTTTGGTGGATTAACAATCTACTTTAATGATCCTATATTTATTTATGTAAAACCAACAATAATTAATATTATGTTTGCTCTTGCATTATTTTTTGGGAAATATTTTACCAATGAACCTATTTTAAAAAAAATTATGGGTAAATCTATTCCTCTAACCGATATTGGATGGGAAATTCTTAATAAACGATGGATGTATTTTTTCTTTGGCCTTGCTTTATTAAATGAATTTATTTGGAGAACACAAACAGAAGAATTTTGGGTTAATTTTAAGGTGTGGGGAATGCTTCCAATCACAATAATATTCACAGGGTTCCAAGTACCATTAATTAATAAACATAAGATTGATGCGTAGTAATTTAAAATTAGTAGTAAATAATCCTCATAATAAATTTGAAGAAAAACACTTTTTTGAAAAAGATGAGCTAAAAATTATATTAGACTTATATGCTAAGATGGTTTCTGAAGGATCTTGGAAAGATTATGGTTTAAGTATATCAAGTAAACAAGTGGGGTTTAGTGTTTTTAGAAATGCTACTGAAAATGCCCTATATAAAATTTGTAAAAATTTTAAGCCTAAAAATAAAAATCTTAAATATTTGATTACTGATACGAGTGGTAAAATACTAAAAAATTCTTACGATCTTAGAATTTTATTAAAAAATACCAACTGGAAGAAACTTCAAAAATAAATTTATCTTCTTTGACCAAATAATCTTAACAACATTATAAATAGATTGATAAAATCTAGATATAAAGTTAAAGCGCCCATTACAGCTTTCTTGCCCATTAACTCTCCTGAGTCTGACGCAACATACATATTTTTGATTTTCTGAGTGTCATAAGCTGTTAAACCAACAAATATTAAAACACCTAAAATTGAAATCACAAAATACATCATAGAAGATTTCATAAAGATATTAACAATTGAAGCTATAATTATTCCAATTAGACCCATCATTAAAAAAGATCCTAACTTTGTAAGATCTCTTTTAGTTGTGTATCCATAAATACTCATCGCTCCAAATGTTGCAGATGTAATGAAGAAAACTCTTGTTACACTCATTCCAGTATAAACCAATAAAATTGAAGATAATGATAGACCCATCAAAGCTGCAAAAACCCAAAACGTAGTCTGTGCCTTTGATGCACTCATTTTATTAATTCCAAAGCTCATGTAAAAAACGATACCTAGAGGTGCTAACATTACAAGCCATTTAAGACCTGATAAATAAATTGCATTCCCCATCTGCGTTAGACCAACGATTGAACCTGCATCATTAGTAACAACAGACATTTTAAATGTTAATAGTGCTATTATTCCAGTTAGCAATATACCTGTTGCCATATAGTTATAAACTTTTAGCATGTAGGCTCTTAAGCCTTCATCCATTACAGCAGCTGTTTGTTGTGCTGCTTTTGCTCTATTTAGTATTCCGTTTTTATCAAATTCCATAATGAGTAATATATATATATTCTTTTACTAATTATTCAAGATACCTTAAAAGATTAACAAAATTTTAACTTATTATTTCTAATGAATTACAAAAATTTAGGTAATACCGATATTAAAGTGAGTACAATTTGTCTCGGCACTATGACGTGGGGAGAACAAAATACTGAGCTTGAAGCATTTGAACAAATGGATTTTGCTTTAGATCAAGGAGTAAACTTTTGGGACACTGCTGAATTATATGCGGTACCACCAAGAAAGGAAACCTATGGTGATACAGAGGAAATTATTGGAAACTGGTTTGAAAAAACAAAAAAAAGAGACAAAGTCGTTCTTGCAACAAAAGTTGCTGGTCCAGCAAGAGATTATTTAAGAAGTGGAGAAAATAGTTTTACAGGTCCAAACTTAGAAACTGCTTTAAATGACAGTCTTAAAAGACTTAAAACTGATTATATAGATTTATATCAACTTCATTGGCCAGAAAGAAATGTAAATAATTTTGGAAGACTTGGTTATGTTCATAAGGAAAATGAATGGAATAAATTTGAAGATGTTCTTGCAGAGTTAAATAAATATATTGATCAAGGAAAAATAAGATACGTTGGTTTATCAAATGAGACCCCTTGGGGAGTTTTAAATTATCTTCAGTTATCCAAAGATAAAAATTTGCCAAGAATGATGTCAATCCAAAATCCTTATAGTTTATTAAATAGATCTTACGAAGTTGGACTAGCTGAAGTTTCTATAAGAGAAAACATTGGCTGCTTAGCTTACTCACCATTGGCAAGTGGATATTTAAGCGGAAAGTATAGAAACAAGAATTTCCCCAAAGGATCGAGAATGGAGAGAGATTTCGATTTCTGGACAAGGTATAGAAAGCCAAATACTGAGGATGCCGTTGAATATTATTATAAAATTAGTGAAAAGTTTGATCTAGATATGAGTAAGATGGCGATAAAATTTTGTGAAATCCAGGACTTTATGACTAGTGTAATAATTGGAGCAACTACAATGGAGCAGTTGAAAACAAATATAGAAAGTGTAAATGTAAACTTATCTGATGATGTCATTAAAGAAATTAACCACGTACAAACAATTTATCCAAATCCATGTCCATAATTAAAAAAATTACAATATTGTTAGGAATATTTTTTATAAGTAGTGTTGCTCAAGTTTCAGCTCAGGAAATTAAAAAAATTGGTAAATATAAAGATTGGGAGGCAATGGTCGTTATGGATGCTGAAGGTAAAGTATGCTTTGCGCAATCTTTACCTATTTTGCAAGCACCCAAAACTAATAAAAGAGATGCAAAATTATTTGTAGCATTTAGACCAAACGACAATATAAAAAATGAAGTAAGTGTTACCCCGGGTTATGAATTCAACAATAATAATTCTGTAACAGCTGCTTCAGGGAAGAATAAATTTAAATTTGATATTAAAGAACAAGGTTTTGCGTGGATTGCAGACAATAAAATCGAATTAAAAATGATCAAACAAATGAGAAAAGGATCTAGAATTATGATCACTGGATACAATCAACAAGGTTCTCAAACAATTGATCATTACTCATTGCTAGGATTTACTAAAGCTTATAACGCTTCAAGAAAAGCTTGTAGTTAATTCAATGAAATCAAAAAAGAAAATTGTTCTAGCTTATTCTGGAGGGCTCGATACCTCTATAATTTTAAAATGGCTTCAAGAAAATTACGATGCAGATGTAATTTGTTATACAGCAGATGTAGGACAAGAAATTGATAGAAAAAAAATTATTACTAATGCAAAAAAATTTGGTGTTAAAAATATAATTATTAAAGACTTAAAAGATATTTTTGTTAAGGATTATGTTTATCCCATGATCAGAGGACACGCGATCTATGAGGGTGTTTATTTATTAGGGACATCAATAGCAAGACCTCTTATAGCAAAAGATCAAATAAGAGTAGCTAAAAAATTTAAAGCCTATGCAGTTTCACATGGAGCAACTGGTAAAGGCAATGACCAAGTTAGATTTGAATTAGGCTATCATTATTTTGGTCCTAAAATTAAAATTATAGCTCCATGGAGAATTTGGAAACTAAAATCTAGAACAGACTTAATTAATTACGCAAAAAAACATAGCATAGCTATTCCTAAAGATAAAAAAGGTGCACCTCCTTTTTCAGTGGATGATAATTTATTTCATACATCAACTGAAGGTAAGGTTTTAGAAAATCCAAAAAATTCTGCTCCAGAATTTATTTTTCAACGAACAGTTTCTCCTGAAAAAGCACCTAACAAACCATCTTTTGTTACTATTAATTTTAAAAATGGTGATCCTTTTGGAATTAATGGAAAAAAATTATCTCCAGCAAAATTATTAACAAAGTTAAATGATCTAGCAGGCAAAAATGGAATTGGAAGAGTTGACTTAGTAGAGAATAGATTTCTAGGTATTAAATCTAGAGGAGTGTATGAAACACCTGGTGGGACTCTTTTAGTAAATGCTCATAGAGCAATTGAGTCTGTTACCTTAGACAAAGAAACTATGCATAAAAAAGATCAGATAATGTCTAGATATGCAGAGTTAATTTACAATGGTTATTGGTATTCAAAAGAAAGATTTAAACTTCAAAAAATTGTAGATTTAAAAAGAAGCAAAGTTAATGGCTCAGTTAAACTTAAATTGTATAAAGGAAATATTACAATTCAATCTAGAGTTACTAATAGCAGCGCTTACTCGATGAAAAAAGTCTCATTTGAAGAAAATAAGTCATTTAATAAATCTAACGTTGAAAGATTTATCAATTTTCACAAAAAAAAGCTTCGTTCTTAGTAACGTTTAGGACAAATTAACATTTGTTTAAATCACTAAAAATTATATCCTTACATCATGGAATCAATAAAGAATTGGATGAGAGATGCTGCAAATATTTTATTTGACGATAGTAAGAATGATCTACGCGCACTTCCTAAAACAGTTAGATTACAAATTCTTTTAGTTTTAAGTTTTATTTGGACTACTGTTTTTAGTTTATATGTTTTTTCTTACACAACTTTTGCATTTGGATGGGCTGGACTTTTTTTAGCTCATATAGGTTTAATATTTGCTGTCTATATGACTTTTAAACAATTCCATAGAGCAGAAGAGAAGTCTGCAAGTGTTTTTCAAACAAAAAATTTTGATCCTTTTAAAATCATGGTCATCGTATTTGTAATAGTATTTATTTTTGTATTTTCAAAAGGAATTGAAGTTTTAACAAGTCCAAACCCGAATTCTTATTCAATCCCTTATGATGGTCCCTTAAAATCTGCAATTGAAAAATGGTTACCTTTTAGTAAAGATAAATAATGGATAAGATAGCAAAAAACTTACAGTTAGCATTAATGGTTATTATCTTAATCAGTACTGTTATTGCTGTTGGGATTGAAATGAAAAACATGTTTTTAAATCAATCTGTTACATTAGCAGATTTGCTTTTAATGTTTCTTTATTTGGAGGTACTAGCAATGGTTAGGGTTTTTTGGAACCAACAATCTATTAGTATTACACTACCACTTCTTATTGCGATTACCGCCCTTGCACGATTTATTATTCTACAAGGCAAAGAAATGGATCCTACTGCACTTGTTTATGAAGCAGTAGCTATTTTGTTAATAGCTGGAGCCATTGTTGTTTTAAGATTAAGACATAGTGACAAATTAGGTCTTAAGAAAAAAAAATCAAAATAATTTAAAATGATATTTGAAGCTTCAAGGGCTAAGGCCTTAAATCAATTAAATAATTTTGTTGAGAATAATCTTGGAGAATATTCAAAATTAAGAAATTTTGATTTTGGACCTAAAAAAAGATCTAATATATCTTGCTTATCACCATATATAACTCATGGAATAATTAATGAACAAGAAGTCATTCAGAAAGCTCTAAGTAAATTTTCTTTTTCAAAAAATGAAAAGTTTATTCAAGAAGTTCTATGGCGAACTTATTGGAAAGGTTGGTTAGAACTTAGACCAAATGTTTGGACTGATTATCTTATCGAATTAAATCAAATCAAAAAGGAATTAAAAGATAATAAAGATAATAAAGATTATATTGCAGCAATCGAAGGAAAAACAAAAGTAGATTGCTTTAATGAGTGGGTGAAAGAGCTTAAAGAAAACAATTATTTGCATAATCACACAAGAATGTGGTTTGCTAGTATTTGGATTTTTACTTTAGAATTGCCTTGGCAATTAGGTGCAGAATTTTTTATGCAACATCTTTATGATGGGGATGCTGCATCAAATACTCTTGGGTGGCGATGGGTTGCGGGTGTTCAAACTCAAGGAAAACATTACCTTGCAAGTGAATGGAATATTAAAAAATTCACTAACAATAGATTTCAAAATGTAAAATTAAATGAAAATGCTCCTCCAAAAGTATCTGAAAAGTCTTATCAAATAATTAAACAGGATTTCAATAACCCACAAAAGATTGAGAGTAAGAATCTTTTAATTTTTGAAAATAATCTCTCGTTTGAAATCACTGACTTTAAGGAGAAGAACTTTGAAAAAATTTACTTAGTTTCTAATAAAAATGAAAATAGAGCAATAAAACTCAGTGAAAAGTTAGTGAAATTTAAATCTCATTTATTAGAAGACCAAAAACAAAGATTAAAAAATCAATCTATTGATTGTCAAATTATAGATATAAGTGAATTAACAAATATTGAAAATTATTACGGTTTGTATCCAACAGTAGGTGAAAATTTAGATTTTTTAAATTCTAATAATTTAAAGATAAATTTTTTATATAGAAATCTTGATCAATTAGCTTGGCAATACTGTAATAAAGGTTTTTTTAATTTTAAAAATTATATTCCTAAAATAGTTTCAAGCTTTAATTAAAACCAACGAACCATTCCAATAATTCCAGCGGTTGCATAAAAAAATTGCAAAAATAAAATTCCTTTATGACCACCTCTATAGGCCCAAATTCCAATTAAAATGGCTGATAATAACAGTAGACAAAATCCAAAAAATTCTATGCCTATATTTAGAGCGACAAACAAAGAATACAATATTGCAGTTATAACTCCTGCCCATTCAAAAATTTTATTATTCATAAAAGTTTTTTAAAATTATTATAAAGGATTGTAGAGTAGTTATTCATATCTTTCATGTTATCTTTTGCAGATTGATCAAACTTTTCTAACGCACCATTACCAAGCTGATCTTCCAAAGCTATTTTATACTCCGGAACACACCCCCATTCATTAACAGTAGAATCTTTTATTTCTATATGAAATTGAATTCCATAAGCATGGTTTTGATATTTAAAGATTTGATACTTGGTAATTGGGGACGAAGCTAATAAAGTTACATCTTTATTATTTTCAATACCTTGAACCTCATAAGAGTGCCATTGCAAACTTTTAATTGTATTAGGAAATTTTGAAAATAATTTATCTTCATCTTTTTCATTAGAGAAATTAATATCCATAATTCCTATTTCTGCAGGTTTAGATTTAACTACTTTTCCGCCTACCACTTCTCCTAAAAGCTGACAACCTAAACAAAAACCTAAATAAGGTTTTTTTAGATTAACAACAAATTCTTTAATTGCTTTCTTTTCTTCTATTAACCAAGGATATTCTTGTTCCATATAGGTATCCATTGGACCTCCCATGCAAAACATTCCATCAAATTTACTTAAATCGTTTGGTATTTTTTCACCTTCATCTAACTCAATGGTAGTTAAGTTAAATCCATCAGCTAACATTAAATCTTTAATGTAACCTGGATCTTCTATTTTGATATGTTGTAATACTATTATGTTCACTAAGCTTAGCTTAGCTTAGAACACTTCTTGGAACAATATTTTACTCTATCCCAATTTAACTTCCATTTTTTTCGCCAAGTAAATGGTCTTTTACAAACTGGACAAGTTTTGGTTTGTAAATTTTCTTTTTTCATCAAATTGTATTTTGTTTTATAAATTTTTCAGCTTCTGATAAAATTAATTTTTTTCTCTCAGATTTCATTTTATCAAATATCCTTACCATCATAGATAGACGAGGATTTTTTAAAAAAAATTTTCTGTTTCGGTCTATGAACCTCCAATAAAGGCCATCCATTGTGTTACACCACTCTCCTTTTTTAAAATCCATCATTTTCATAAAATATGCTGATCCACAAATATAAGGTTTTGTTGCAAAAATTCCTCCATCACTAAACAATCCCATTCCATAAACATTAGGAACCATTACCCAATCTGAGGAATCCACAAACATTTCCATGAACCATTTGTAAACAATTGTTGGCTTGATTTCACAAAGGTTCATAATATTTGATAAGATCATTAATCTTTCAATATGATGTGACCAACCATGATTAACGGCATTTTTAATTGCATAATCCAAAGGTGGAAGACCAGTGGTTCCATCGTACCAAGAATTTTTCATTTTTCTATTTTGTTTGAAAAAATTTCCAGTTTCCATTTCTTGAGAGTATGACTGATAAATTCCTCGCATAAATTCTCGCCAACCAATCACTTGACGAATGTAACCTTCTAAAGAATTCATTCTAATTTTATTTTTCTTGTGAAAGTCTAAAACTTTTTGGACAACAAATTCAGGGGTTATTAAACCTAAATTTATGTAAGGACTTAATGCACTATGGAACAGGATATTATCTTTTTGATCAACTGCATCCTCATAATCACCAAATAAGTTTGATTTTTCTTTTATAAAAAAATTCAATAGTTTAACTACATCTTCATATTCCGTTGCAAACCAAAAATTATTTGTACTCCCTGGGTGATTTTTAAATTCCTTTTCAATAATAGGCTTTAGTTTTTTTGTATGACTGGTTTCATTTATTTTTGGAAATTTAGGAATTGAAATATTTTTAGGTAATTTATTTCTGTTATCTTCATCAAAGCTCCATTTCCCCCCGATTGGATTACCATCTGAACCTATCAATATTCCGGATTTTTTTCTAACATCTTTATAGAAAGTTGCCATAAAAGGTTTTTTTGATTTTGATAAATAATTTTTAAATTCAGCTCTTGAATTTAAAAAC
>CACJBQ010000023.1 GCA_902591695.1 uncultured Pelagibacteraceae bacterium
TGAAAACAATCAGCCATATTCATTACGTGTCCTGGATTTTTTTGTTTTGAAACATTTTCTTTCCAGTCATATCCTCCTACCACACATTTTTTTCCATTAACTTTATAATTCTCTGAAATAACAATTCTTTTAACGCCAGGGACCTCTTCTAACCAATCTGATAACAGTCCTTCATACTTATCTCTAGGATGAGTAAAAGCTAGAACGGGTACATTATTTGATTTTTTAATGTTATCAATCTGTCTTTGTCTTAGTTCTGCAGGACCTGGGCGCTTTTTAGCAAATTTTTTTAGTGCCTCTTCAGGACCAACTTTTTTGACTTTATATTTTTTGGAAAGTTTACCAAAACAAGCTTGCATGTACGATATACCTCCACCTACTTTATCAGGATGAGCAGCTAATAACATTAAAGTTAATAGACCACCACAAGAGTGACCTGATATAATAATCTGTTTTCTGGGAACTCCTATATTTATAAATTTTTCAACTAATTCTAAGTTTTTTTCAACTCTTTTATCTAATTTATGTTTACCAACATAAGGGGTTTTAGATTTCCACCAGCTTTTTTTCAATGACATATCCCCGGCAAAGTCATTAGAGCAAAAGTTATAAACCATAATTTTCTTACCATTAATTTCCTCATCAACTAGTGATGCTTGATTTTTTAGATCCATTGCCCAAACACATTCACTCTTTTTTGCTTCATCATTTGTGTTTTGACCATGATTAAAAATAATGATAATTTTATTTTTAGGGTCCTCAACAACAAAACCTTCTTTTACTTTAGCTGATTTAGTAATAAATCCACTTTTTAAAATTTTATTAGCATGAACATTGTTAGAGATTAATAAAAATATTAAAATTAAAAAAATTTTTTTCATTCTTTTCCTCCCATAATATCTGGTGTTTGCCAGTTTAAATTCTGCCCACTATCAATTGCTAATACTTGACCAGTAATAGATCTATTTTTTATAAAAAAGTCAACGGCGTTGCAAATTTGTTCCACATCAACTTGTCTTTTTAAGGGGGTTGCTAAATACTGTTTTTTGAAGTGTTTTTCAGACTGTCTTTGATTTTTTATTGTAGGTCCTGGAGCTATTCCATTGACCCTTATTTTTGGAGCTAGGCTCATAGCACTTGTTTTTGTAAGAGTATAAAGGCCAGTTTTACTTATAGTGTATGAAAAAAAATAAGGAGTAAGTTTAAAGACTCTCTGATCAATTATATTTATTATATTGTTATCTTTACCTTTTATATTTTTGGCAAATTCTTTAGATAATAAAGCAGGTGTTCTTAAATTCGTTCTCAAGTGTTTACCCCAACTATCTGTTGAGAAGTTTTCTATTTTGTCATTTTCAAATAAAGAAGCATTGTTAATTAAACAATCAAAATATTTCAATTTTAATTTGGCATATTTAACAATTTTATTTACGTCTTTTTCTTTACTCAAATCACCTTTTACAAGGTAAACCTTAGTACCATTACCCTCTAATTCTTTTTTTAATTTTTCAGCTTTTAATTTTGATTTATTGAAATGAATTAATATTTCTTTATTTGTGCCAGATAATTTTTTTGCAATTGCAGCTCCAATTCTGGTTGCCCCACCTGTAATAATTATTTTCCGTGCTTCCATTTTTTATCTCTTTTTTTTGTAACTTTAGTACCTGGCATACCCATTGTTGATCTTCCTTTTGGATAAAGCTTATTTTTTACATCATACTGCCTAATTTTTGGATTTAATGTAATTTCTAATTCTGTGCTTTCCAATTTTCTTATTTCATCTCTTATTTTAGCAGCCTCTTCAAATTCTAAATTAGATGCTGCTTCTTTCATCTTTTTATCTAAGCCTTTGAGATGTTTTTTAAGGTTTCCACCAATATTTGAACCCTCGCTTATTTTGACGTAATCTTTCTCATAGACACTTTCTAAAATATCACTGATCTCTTTTTTTACCGACTTTGCATCTATTTTATGTTTCTTGTTATAAGCTAATTGAATTTTTCTTCTTCTATCAGTTTCAGCAATTGCTTTGTTTATACTTTTTGTCTCTTTGTCAGCATATAAAATTACTTTACCATCAACGTTTCGTGCTGCCCTTCCTATTGTTTGAATGAGAGATGTTTCAGATCTTAGAAAACCTTCTTTATCTGCATCTAAAATTCCAACTAACGCACATTCAGGAATATCTAATCCTTCTCTCAATAAGTTAATTCCAACCAATATATCAAAAACACCCATTCTTAAATCTCGCATGATTTCAATTCTTTCTAATGTATCAATATCTGAGTGAAGGTACCTTACCTTTATACCGTTCTCATGAAGATATTCAGTTAGATCCTCAGCCATTTTTTTAGTTAGTGTGGTTACTAATACTCTATGATTATTTTCTATAACTCGTTTACATTCATGCATTAAATCATCAACCTGATTTTTTGCTGGACGTATTTCTACAGGTGGATCTATTAAACCTGTTGGTCTTATAACTTGATCAATAAATTTACCTTTTGTTTGTTCTAGTTCCCATGGACCAGGCGTTGCAGAAACAAAAACAGTCTGAGTTCTCATTAAGTCCCATTCCTCAAATTTTAGTGGTCGATTAT
Organism: uncultured Pelagibacteraceae bacterium; assembly: GCA_902591695.1. Lineage (GTDB taxonomy): Bacteria > Pseudomonadota > Alphaproteobacteria > Pelagibacterales > Pelagibacteraceae > Pelagibacter. The sequence goes on from CACJBQ010000023.1 coordinate 2,601, forward strand.
CCATACATGAAGGAAGTCTAAATCCATATTCTGCTAAGGTACTTTTTCTTGATCTGTCTCCTTTATACATTCCATTGAGTTGAGGAACTGTAACGTGACACTCATCCACAAATATTAAAGTATTATCCGGAAAGTATTCAAAAAGAGTGGGAGGAGGTTCTCCTGGTTTTCTTCCCGACAAAAACCTTGAATAGTTTTCAATACCAGCACAAGAACCAGTTGCTTCAATCATTTCAAGATCAAATTTAGTTCTTTCTTCTAATCTTTGTGCTTCTAATAATTTATTTTCAGCACGGTGTTTTTTTAAAGTAACTTCTAATTCTTTTTTTATATTAATTACTGCTTGCTCAATTGTAGGTTTTGGAGTGATGTAGTGACTATTGGCATAAACTTTTACTAGACTTAATTCTCTTACTTTATCACCAGTTAGGGGGTCAAACTCTTCTATCTGTTCAAGTTTATCTCCAAATAAACACAGCCTCCAAGCTCTATCCTCTAAGTGTGATGGAAAAATTTCTAAGTATTCTCCTCTTGCTCTAAATGTTCCTCTATAAAAATTTTGATCATTACGTTTGTATTGAAGAGCAACTAAAGACTTAATTATTTCTTCTCTGTTATAATCATAATTTTTTTGGAGTGTTAAAGTCATTTTGCTATATGCTTCAACAGATCCGAGACCATAAATACAAGAAACACTTGCAACAATTAATACATCATCTCTTTCTAAAAGAGATCTAGTTGCTGAGTGCCTCATCCGATCAATCTGCTCATTAATAGAAGCCTCTTTCTCTATGTAAGTGTCTGATCTTGGGACGTAAGCCTCAGGAGTGTAATAGTCATAGTATGAAACGAAATATTCAACAGCATTGTCAGGAAAAAAGGTTTTCATTTCACCATAAAGTTGAGCAGCAAGGGTTTTATTTGGAGCTAAAATCAAGGCAGGTCTATTGGTAGCTTCAATAACTTTAGCCATGGTAAAAGTTTTTCCAGATCCTGTTACACCAAGTAAAACTTGGTTAAATTGATCTTTGTTTGCACCATTTACCAATTTTTTTATTGCCTCAGGCTGATCTCCCGCAGGTTTAAAATCAGATTTAATTTTGAATTTTTTTCCGCCCTCCAGTTTTCCACCTATTTTAGGATTTTTACTCTGAATATCAGTAATTAAATCTTGATAAGTATTTTCCATATATTAAACAAGGTAGTAGAATTTATTTATATTTCAATGAGCATAATATCAGACAGTTTAAAGAAGATTAAACCATCACCTACTATTGCTGTTACTCAAAAAGCAAGAGAATTAAAAGCTGCTGGAAAAGATGTTATTGGACTTGGTGCAGGGGAACCAGATTTTGATACTCCAGATAACATTAAGCAAGCAGCTATAAAAGCTATTAACGATGGTGATACTAAATACACTGCGGTAGATGGTACTCCAGCATTGAAAAAAGCAATCGTAGAAAAATTTAAAAAAGAAAATAATTTAGATTATACAACTGATCAAATTACAGTTGGTGCTGGTGGAAAGCATGTAATTTATAATGCAATGATGGCCACATTAAACGAAGGTGATGAAGTTATAGTTCCTGCTCCTTACTGGGTTTCTTATCCCGATATGGTTTTATTAGCTGGAGGAAAACCAGTGATAATGGAATGTGATGAAAAACAAGGTTTTAAAATAAATCCAAATGATCTTGAGAAATTTATAACTCCAAAAACAAAATGGATTATTCTCAATTCTCCCTCAAATCCAACTGGAGCATGTTATTCAGAGCAAGATATAAAAGCAATTGCAGATATTTTGGAAAAACATAATCATGTGTATATTTTAAGCGATGATATTTATGAACATGTGACTTATGAAGGTTTCAAATTTTTTACAATTGCTCAAATTGATAGTTTAAAAGATAGGGTGCTTACAATGAATGGTGTAAGCAAAGCTTATTCAATGACAGGCTGGAGAATAGGGTATGCAGCTGGTCCGAAAGATATCGTTAAAGCTATTGCTAAAATTCAATCACAATCAACAACCAATCCTTCTTCTATTAGCCAAGCCGCTGCAGTTGAGGCACTTAGTGGAACACAAGACTTTATTAAGAAAAGAGCTAATTCTTTTCAGGAGAGAAGAGATTTTGTTGTTAATGCTTTAAATGCGATAGATGGAATTGAATGTCTGAATCCAGATGGAGCGTTTTATGTTTTTCCAAGTTGCAAAGGTTTAATGGGTAAAAAAGATCCAAATGGAAATGAAATTAAATCTGATACTGATTTTGTTCAATCATTATTAGAGAATAATGGAATTGCTGTAGTTCAGGGTTCTGCATTTGGTTTAGAAGGTTTTTTCAGAATTTCTTATGCAACATCTATGGATAATCTTAAGAAAGCAATGGATAAAATATCTAGTTTTTGTAAATCCTTAAGTTAATGAAAACAGCCTTGGTCTTTGGTTCAACAGGTTTAGTTGGTGGTCATCTTCTTGATCAATTAATAAAAAATGAAAACTATAATAAAATTAAACTTTTTGTACGTTCAGAAATTATTATTAATGACCTTAAAGTTGAGATTGTTAAAACTGATTTTAATAATATAGAAAATCATAAAGAAGAGATGACAGGTGATCACTGTTATTTTTGCATTGGTACTACAAAGCAAAATTCATCTGATAAAGATGAATATAGAAGAGTTGAACTTGATTTACCAAAACAAATCGCACAAATAACAAAATCTAACTCAGTAAATTCATTCGTTTTTGTATCTTCAGGCTATGCAGATCCTAATAGTTCAGGAGATTATTTAAAATTTAAAGGATTAGTAGAGGAAGAGTTAAAAAGATTGAGTTTTAATAAACTTGGAATAATGAGACCTTCTTTTTTAATTGGAGATAGAAAAGAAAAAAGATTAGGAGAGAAATTAGGTATTTTTGTATTTAAATTATTATCACCTTTATTTTTAGGTCCATTAAAAAAAATGAAACCAATTCAATCTGAAAAAGTTGCAAAAGCAATGATTAAAATTTCTAATGGTGACTTTAGACAACAAGTATTCGAGTCTAATGAAATAGTGGAAATTAGTAATAATTAATTTTTAAAATTTAAAATATTCTTTTATGTCTTTTTGAAACAATAAGTAAATACAAGAAATTTGAAATAATGTATTCAAACTCAAAATAAATCTTACAACCAATTCATTAAATCCTATTTCTGGTATAGGTCCATAAGGAGCAGCAAAACTTACATTTATTGCCCCAATTAAATCTAACAAACCAATCACATTCCAAGACAGTAAAAGACCCCATAGTATAGTGCTTGGTTTTTTTATAATGTAGTAAACTAAAAATAAAGCAGTTATCCCAATAAAAAAGTCACCCACAAAAGGAATTATCCATTCGGATGGTGCTGAACGTTCATTTTCGGTAAAAATCCAAAACAAAAACAAACCTGACCCAACTGCTCTGAATGACATCCATCCAGTTACAAAAATAATCCAATTTAATTTCATTTTTTAGTGAGATAAAAATTTTTCTGCCTCAAGTGCAGCCATACATCCCATACCTGCAGCGGTTACAGCTTGTCTAAATGTTTTGTCTTTTACATCTCCAGCTGCATAAACACCAGGAACATTTGTCTCTGTAGAATCTGGTTTAGTAACTAAATAGCCCTCATTGTCCATTTCCAACTGATCTTTAAAAAGTTTAGTTGCAGGATCGTGACCAATTGCAATGAAAACACCATCTAGTTTTAATTCTTCTACATTATTTGTTTTTACATTTTTAATTTTTAAACCTTTAACATTTTTAGGATCTTTATCTCCAATTACATCTTCAACAACAGAGTCCCAAATAATTTCTATTTTTTTATTTTCCATTAATTTTTTTTGAAGCATCTTTTCAGCTCTTAGACTATCTCTTCTGTGAATTAATTTTACTTTTGAAGCAAACTTTGTAAGAAACATTGCTTCTTCAACAGCTGCATTGCCTCCACCAACTACAGCAACCTCTTTATCCTTAAAAAAGAAACCATCACACGTAGCACATGCTGAAACTCCGAAACCTCTAAATTCCTGTTCCGACTTTATATTTAACCATCTAGCTTGTGCCCCAGTAGATATAATAATACTATCAGCGGTGTATTTCTGACCACTATCACCAATTGCTTCAAACGGTGAGCTTTTTAAATTTACAGATCCAATATGGTCCTCAATCATTTCAGTTCCAACTACTTTTGCTTGTTCTTTCATCTGATCCATTAACCATGGTCCCTGAATAACTTCAGCAAATCCTGGATAATTTTCAACATCAGTTGTTGTCGTTAATTGTCCTCCTGGCTCAGATCCATAAACTAAAATAGGATTTAACATTGCACGAGCAGCATAAACTGCTGCAGTGTATCCAGCTGGACCTGATCCAATTATTAACACTTTTGTGTGTTTAGTTGGATTTTGACTCATATGAAAGCTATATAGTGATTAATGACTAAATTAAAAGGTATTTTATTAACTCAAGGTATGCATGGCATGATAAGCCAGGCAGAGGGTTTAGCTAGAGCTTTAGATTTGGATTTTACACACCATAAGGTTGAACTAAATAATTTTTGGAAAATTGTTCCTCCAAAATTAACTCCAATATCACAAAACGTTTATAAACAAATAAATGAGTATGATTTTGATGTAATTATTTCATGCGGCAGAAAAAGTGTTATTCCCTCAATCCACTTAAAAAGTATCTCAAAAAAAAAAGTTTTAAATATTCATATTCAAGATCCTAAAGTAGATCTAAATCATTTCGATTTTATTGTTGCTCCCGAACATGATGGGATAAGTGGTACAAATGTAATTAAAACAAAAGGTGCAATTCACTATTTAACGGAAAATGAAATTGAGGAAAATAGAAGTTATTTAAATTCATTTATCAAACAGGATAATAGAAAAGTTTGGTGTTTGATAATGGGTGGTCCTACAAAATATTATGACTATTCAACAAAAAATATGAAGCATATCTTTTCAATTTTCTACAAATTAATGAAAAAACATGATTTTCAACTTGTGGTGATACCTTCAATGAGAACACCGTTAAATACTATACATTATGCAAAAGAGTTTTTTGGAGAAAATCACACTGTGATTATGAATGTTGATAAAAAAGCTTATCTATCTGCTTTAGGTATTTCAGAGAAGATTATAGTTACATGCGACTCAAGTTCCATGATATCTGAAGCTGCATTGACTGGAAAACCAATTTATGTTGCTAATATTTTGCCAAAAAGAAAAGATGTTAGATTCCAGAATTTTAGAAATTTATTTAGAGAATTAAATATTATAAGAAATCTAGGTGAAGAAATTGAAAATTGGAGCTATCAAAAACTTGATGAAACGAATAAAGTGGCAAAAATTATTAAACAAAAAATATATTCTTAATGAAATTTTTAAATTCGATTAAAAATAAATCAAAAAAATATGAATTTCCTTTTGATCATTGGGAATATAGCGAACCTTTAACTGAGGATGCAGTTGATGAAATAGTTAAAGCGGATATACCTGATGTAAGTAAGTTTAATCTAAACTATGATGGCACAAGAGCAATTGACGGTGGTGCGGCAGAATTTAGAAAAGGAATAGCATCAGGAGGAAAAGCAATAAAGTTTAGATGTTTTGTCAATAAAGAAAATTCTTTAAAATTCCCAAATTTAGTAAAATTAATAAATGAGCTTCAGTCAAAGGAGACTTATGAAAGAATCTCTAAAATGATAAATAAAGATTTATCAAATTCATATGTCAGACTAGAAGTTATATGCGATCGTGAAGGTTTCTGGCTAAAGCCCCATTGTGATATCAAAGAGAAACTTATGTCAGGTTTAATTTTTGTGAACAAGACAAATGAGTCTGAAAACTTAGGTACAGACTTTTACAATGAAAAACTTGAGCGGGTTAAAACGCTTCCGTACAAACATAATTATGGGTATCTTTTTACAAGTGGTCCTAATACTTGGCATGGCATGGAAAAAAAAAAAATTAATAAAGAAAGAAGATGTATACAAGTAAATTATGTTACTTTTCCTACTGACTGGAAAGTAAAATAGTGAGTGATAAATTAAGCTTAATTATACCTATTTTGAATGAAGAAAAAAATATTTTACCTTTAACCAAAAAAATTATTAGGTACTTAAAACAAATAAAATATGAGATAATTTTTGTTGATGACAATTCATCTGATAATAGTAAAAAAAAATTAAATCATTTAAAAAACAAATATAAATTTTTTAGACCAATTTTAAGAATTAAAAAAAGAGATCTTACCCAATCTTGTTTTGATGGAATTAGAAAAGCAAAATATAAAAATATTTTAATCATGGATGGAGACTTACAACATAATCCAAAATATATAAAAAAAATGTTTAAGATATTTATTACAAACAAACTTGATATCGTTGTGGGTTCTAGAAAACTTCTACATGGGAAAAATAAAGGTTTGTCAGAATTTAGAAGATTTGCATCTATAATTCTTATTTATCTTTTTAGAGTATTCAAAATAAAAACCAGTGATCCCATGAGTGGTTTTTTTTTATTCAGGAAGGATATCTATTTAAATAATAAAAAATTTTTTTTTGGTAAAGGCTTTAAAATCCTTGCAGATTTTCTAATTAATTCGAAACAAAATTTGAAAATGAAAGATATACCAATTAGCTTTGACAGAAGGTTTAATAGCAAAAGTAAGATGAATTTTGTAATTTTATTTACATTAATACAATTTTACTTTCTGAGTTTGGCTAAACAAATTTTTAATTAATTATATTATTTTATATCCTGAAGAGGAGTCACTTCTAATTTTTTCGTTTTTAGCGATCTAATTGCCCCTAAACAAGCTTGAGCAGTAGACATGTTAGTGCAATAAGGAACTTTATTCTTAAGTGTAGCTCTTCTTAACGCTATAGCATCACTCAAACGATGTTCACTATTTCCACCCCCCGTATTTATCACTAATGCAATTTTTTTAGAGTCTAAAACATCTACTATATGAGGTGAGCCAGTACTTACTTTGTTTATAATTTTACATTTCATGCCATGTTTTCGAATATAATCTGCAGTTCCTTTAGTTGCACATAATGTAAACTTAAGTTTAAGTAGTTCTTTTGCTAAATCTATTCCTTCATCTTTATGTGAGTCTTTTAGAGAAATAAAAGCTAACCCTTGTTTTGGTAGTGAGTTAGCAGCTGCGATCTGACTTTTGGCAAAAGCCATTCCAAAATTTTTATCAAATCCCATAACTTCTCCAGTTGATTTCATTTCAGGCCCTAATAATAAGTCGCTATTAGGAAATTTGTTGAAAGGAAACACAGCTTCTTTAACAGCATACATGCCCTTAGATTTATCTTTTAAATTAAACTTTGATAATCTTTCCCCAGCCATTACTCTTGATGCAATTTTAGCTAGAGGTAATCCTTTTGCTTTAGATACAAATGGCACGGTTCGACTTGCCCTTGGATTTACCTCTATTACATAAATTTCATCTTTTTTAATTGCAAACTGTATGTTCATAAAACCTTTAACATTTAAAGCTATTGCTAATTTTTTAGTTTGATTTTCTATTTCTTTAAGAAGATATGGTTTAATCGATACAGGGGGAAGGCTACATGCTGAGTCCCCTGAATGAATTCCAGCTTCTTCAATATGCTGCATGATCCCTGCAACGTGAACCTGTTTTCCATCTGATATAGCGTCTACATCTACTTCCATTGCATTATTGATAAATTTATCAATCAAAATTGGATTTTCTTCTGCAGCTTTAAACGCTTCTTCTACAAATTTTTTAAGTTGATTTTTTTCATGAACAATTTCCATTGCTCTTCCACCTAAAACATAAGATGGTCTAACCATTAGTGGTAAGCCTATTTTATCTGCAATTTTTATTGCCTGATTAAATGTTTTAGCAATTCCACTTTCTGCTTGTTTAAGTTTTAATTTATTTAATAATTTTCTAAATCGATCTCTATCTTCTGCTAAATCAATGGAAGTGTATTGTGTTCCTAAAATTGGAAGCTTGTTGTCATGTAAAAATTTAGCAAGCTTAATTGGAGTTTGGCCACCAAACTGAGCTATTACACCTCTTAGGTTTCCTTGTTCTTGCTCTTTTTTAATTATATTAAAAACGTATTCTTCTTTTAAAGGCTCAAAGTATAATCTATCACTTGTATCATAGTCTGTTGATACTGTCTCAGGATTACAATTAACCATAATAGTCTCAAAACCTGCGTCTTTTAATGAAAAGCTAGCCTGACAACAGCAATAATCAAACTCAATTCCTTGACCAATTCTATTTGGCCCTCCTCCAAGAATAATTATTTTATTCTTATTTGATGGATTAGCTTCACATTCAGAGTTAATTGAAAAATTTCTTTGATATGTTGAATACATATAAGGTGTAAAAGATTTAAATTCAGCAGCACACGTATCTACTTTTTTATAAACTGGAAGTATTTTAAGTGCTGATCTTTTTCTTCTAACAACGTCTTCTGAGGTTTTAGTTAATTCTGAAAGTTTTTTATCTGAAAATCCTATTGATTTTATCCTATTAAATTCTGTAAAATCCTTAGGAAGCCCTTTAGTTTTTATTTGTATTTCACAATCG
>CACJBQ010000024.1 GCA_902591695.1 uncultured Pelagibacteraceae bacterium
ACTTTTTTATGACCATACTATCTTTGGCGTCATATGTAATACCAGTTACTATCTTATTTTCATTTAAATCTCTTACAGTTCCAACAAAATATATTACAGCTCCAAATTTAGATTTATTTAAAAATTTTTCCGCTTTTGAAATTTCAATTTTTTCATTTTTTGAAGAATCTATAATTTTAATATGTAGCATTAACCGCCTCCTATTGGAGGTATAATGCTAAAGTTTTGTTTTTTAACTATTTTATAATTGTCTGAGACAATTTTATCATCTGATGAACAAAAAGCTGATGATTTGATAATTTTTTTGAATGTTTCATTTCCTTTAAAATTTAAATCAATAAAGTTTATCATATGGTTTCTAAGATCTTTAATTGAGGAATTTTCAATTAAATCAAAGTCTAAATGTGATTTATTACTAAATTCTCTAGCCGCGCCAAATAGTTCAACTGATATTTTCATAAAAAATATTTTTTAAAAAATCTGGAAGCCCATCAGGGTTTTTCCACAATCCACTTTTTCCACCTTCTTTAATTAACAATTTTACATTATCAATTTTAAGATGTGGATTTACTATTTTGCTTAAATCGTAAATTGTTATCAAGGCAGAGTTAACACCCATTATAGCTTCCATTTCAACACCTGTTTTTGCTACCGCTGAGACCACACAAAAAACTTCTAATGAACTGTCTAATTCATTCATAATTATTTTGGTAGCTGTATGATCAATTGAAAGTGGGTGACATAGAGGAATAAGTTCACTAGTTTTTTTTACACCCAACACAGCTGATACCTCAGCTAAAGTAATAGGATCTCCTTTAGGCATCTTCTTATTTTTAATTAGATCAAAAACCTCTTTTCCAACATAAATTTTACCTGACGCAAGTGCTCTTCTAAAAGTTTCTTTTTTTGAAGAAACATCAACCATATTGAAAGAGTTTTTTTGAAATATTTCTTTCGCCCAATCTTTAAGCTCTTCTTGATTTATAATTTTTAATTTTGACATTAGCCACCCGTGGTAGATAAATTTTTAGTTAAACCAGTTTCGCCTAGTTCCAAATAGTGAGATTCTTTTTTAAATTTCATTTGACCCATTATAAGATCTTGTAATTCTTCAATTTGATCATCTTTTTGTAATAAATGTCTTATACTTATTCCAGTATTTCCAAATAGACATAATCTAAGATCTCCTCTTGATGTAATTCTTAATCTATTACAGCTTCTACAAAAATCTTTAGAGTAGGGCGCTATGATTCCAAATTTACCTTTATATTCTGGATTGATATAATTTAGTGACGGCCCTGCATCTTTACCTAAGGTTTGATAAATCCAATTATTTTTATTTAAGTATTCTTTAAAAATTTTTGAAGATACATGATATTTTCTAAAATAATCTAGGTTATCACCTGTTTGCATTAATTCTATATATCTAAAATTAACATTGTTCGTTTTAATAAATTCTGCCCAAGTTTCAAAATCTTTATCAGATGAATTTATTCCATTTAAAAGAACTGCATTAATTTTAATATTTTCAAAATTTAAATCTTGTAGGATGTTAATTCCTTTTAAAATCTCAGGTAATCGATCATGACCTGTAACTTTTTTAAATGTATTTCTATCCAAACTATCAATACTAATATTAATACCATTTAAGCCACTATCCACAAACATCTTTGCTTTTTTATCTAAGTGATAACCGTTTGTAGTAATTACAACTTTTTTTATTCCAGCTTCATTTTTCAAGATCTTGATTATATCAAAAAAATCTTTTCTTACCGTTGGTTCGCCACCTGTAAGTCTAATTTTACATACACCTAATTTTGAAAAAACTTTTGCTAAACGTTTAATTTCTTCTAAGTGAAGAAATTTTCTATTGTCACTCTTATCAATTTGATAGCCATTAGGTAAACAATATCCACATTTAAAGTTACATACATCAGTAATTGAAAGTCTTATATATGGAAAAGTTCTACCAAAACTATCTCTTAAAATTTTCATTTTAGTTAAAGATATCATAATTAATAAAATTAATCATGATTGAATTAACTTAAAAATTATGAATAAATACCTAAAAACAATATTAACTCAAGATGGCAGAGATAAATATTTCGAATATAAATAAATCTTTTGGGTCTACACATGTAATCAAAGATGTATCTCTAGAAATTAAAAGTGAATCTTTCACTGTATTTGTTGGGCCAAGTGGCTGTGGTAAATCAACAATGCTAAGAATGATTGCTGGTTTAGAAGAGGTTAACTCAGGAACAATTTCAATTGATGGACAAGTTATTAATGATCTTCCACCATCAGAAAGAAATATAGCAATGGTCTTTCAATCATATGCTTTGTATCCACACATGACAGTGTTCGATAACATGGCTTTTGGTTTAGAGATTGAAAAAAAATCTAAAGAAGAAATTACAGAGAGAGTTATGGAGGCTGCTAAAATTCTTCAAATTGAGGAATACTTGGAGAGAAAACCAAAACAATTGTCAGGAGGACAAAGACAAAGAGTTGCAATTGGTAGAGCAATTACAAGAAAGCCAAAAGTATTTTTATTTGATGAACCTTTATCTAATTTAGATGCAGCTTTAAGAGTTCAGATGAGAGTAGAGCTTGCTAAATTACATGATCAATTAAATGCAACGATGATTTATGTTACTCACGATCAAACTGAAGCAATGACACTTGCAGATGACATAGTTGTATTAGATCATGGAATAGTATCTCAAAAAGGATCACCCTTAAAATTATACAATGAACCAGAAAATTTATTTGTTGGTGGTTTTATTGGTTCGCCAAAGATGAACTTTATTAATTCTAAAGTTATAAGCTCTAATAGCTCTGGAACCGAAGTTGAAATTTCAGGACAAGGAAAAATTATTGTTCCAAAAACTTCAGATAAAGTTTCACCTGGCGATAGTGTAAAGATTGGTATCAGACCTGAACATATCTTAATCAATACTGGTGAAAAATGCTGGAATAGTAAGGTATTTGTAATTGAAAAATTAGGCTCATCTACATTTCTATATTTAGAGAAAGATGGAGAACCATTAGTTGTTCAAACAGATGGTGAGAATTCAGCTAATATTGGAGACAATTTAAGCTTAAGTTTTGATCTAAATAAATGCCATTTATTTGACGAAAATAATTTAGCTTTTAAATAATTTATCTTTTTTAGTAAGTTTTTATTTAGATTTAATAAATTAAAAATCTAAAGGAATTGAATTTTGTTCTACAAGTTTTTTGAAAAAATAGTATGATTTTTTGGGTGTTCTTTTTAAAGTTTTAAAATCAACATGTACTATTCCAAATCTCTTTTCAAATCCTAAAGCCCATTCAAAATTATCCATGAATGTCCATGCAAAGTAGCTTTTAACTTTAGCTCCATTATCAATAGATTTTTTTACAGCACTTAAATATTTCTTAAAATAATCAATACGATCGGTGTCGTTTATTTCTCCATTTTTTTCAATTAAATCTGGATATGCTGCACCATTTTCAGTTAAATAAATATCTGGATTTCCATAATTATTTTTTAAATCCATAATTTGATCATAATAAGCATCTGGAACAATTTCCCATCCCATAAGAGTTAACTTTGCATCTTTGCCCTCAAGACCAAAAGGCAATTCATCATTGAATGCTCCTCTTGCTTTAAGTAAACTTTTATTATCAGCTTTAATTCTAATATGTTGGTAATGATTTAATCCAATAAAATCATTTTTTTGAAAAATATTTTTCATATCATCTTGTTGAATATGTTTTGAGACATCATCAATTAGTAATTCAGGATATCTTCCAAGATACATAGGGTCGGCAAATGATCTATTCCAATAAGTATCGAATAATTTAGTTGCATGAAGATCTTCACTTGAATTTGTGGCAGGAATACATGGCGCCATATTAAAAGTGCAGCCAATTTTTATATTATTATTTAAAGATTTCATTGCTTGAAAAGCTTTGCCATGTGCAACATTAACATTATGTATTGACGCAAAGTATTTTTCTAAATCTTTGTATCCTGGAGCCATGTAACCATCTACATATCCATGAATAGTAAAAACTTGTGGTTCATTAAATGTGATAAAATGATTACATCTATCTCCAAAATTTTTAACAATAGCCTCTGAATAATCTGAAAATATATTTGTTATGTCTCTATTTGCCCAACCCCCTTTATCTTGCAGTGATTGAGGAAGGTCCCAATGATATAAAGTTATGAAAGGCTCAATATTTTTTTCTAAACACTTGTCTATCAACCTTGAATAAAAATCTATTCCTTTAGGGTTTATTTTACCTATCCCTTCAGGGATAATCCTGGTCCACGCTAAAGAAAATCTATATGAATTTAAATTTATATTAGCCATCAGTTCAATATCTTCTTCGTATCTATGATAATGGTCTACAGCAGTATCTCCGTTTTCATTATTTTTAACTTTTCCAGGTGTATGTGTAAAAGTATCCCAAATACTTTTGCTTTTTCCATCTTTATCTGTAGCACCCTCTATTTGGTAACTTGCTGTAGCCGTTCCCCAAAAAAAATCATTAGGAAATTTATTTTTCATGTTAGTAAAATTTTGGTATCCAATTTTTATGAGCTTTTAATAACTCATCTACCATAGAACTAATTTGATCTAAACTTAATAAAGAAGAAGTAAGTGGATCTAACATAGCCGCATGATAAATGGTCTCTTTTTTTTTGGTTCTTAAAGCTTCAACAGTTAATTGTTGAACATTTATATTAGTTTTCATTAGGTTTGCTAAATGCATAGGTAAATCCCCAACTTTTTGAGGGTTAATTCCCTCATTATTTATTTTACATGGTACTTCAACACAACAATCATCTGGTAAATTAGAAATTAACTTGTTATTCAAAACATTTCCATTAACTGTGTCTTCTTTTCCGTCAACAATTGATACAATTATCCGTGAAGCATACTCTAAAGATTTCTCACAAACAAATTTTTCTCCATCTAATAAATTTTGCTCTTGTTGATCCCACTCTTTAATTTGTTTTTTGCACCTTCGAATATATTCATTAATTGGAATATTGAATTCACTTAATAAGTCCTCTTTGTTATTTTTAATAAACCAAGGAGTATATTCTGCAAAGTGTTCGGATGACTCAGTAACAAAATATCCAAATTTTTCTAAAACTTTATATCTAACTTCGTTCGTGCATCCATCCCAATTGGTACCATATGTTTTTTCTTTTCCAGCTTTAAAAATTTTAGGATAAAGATTTTCTTTTTTTCCATCAGGATTAATTTTTTCAAACTTAGTATAAAAAGACATATGATTGATACCTGAACATTCATAACTAATGTTTTTTATATCCTCGCCAATATCTTTTGCTAAATCTTCAGCAGTTCCTTGTACAGAATGACAAAGTCCAACATATTTAAGCTCAGGTGCAAATTTAGACAATGCTAAACAATTAATTGCCATAGGATTAACATACTGCAACATAGTTGCGCTTGGACAAACTTCATTCATATCTTTTGCAATTGACAATAAAGCGGGGACAGTTCTCAATCCTCTCATGATCCCACCTATTCCTAAAGTGTCACCAATAGTTTGTTTTAGTCCATACTTTGCTGGAATTTCAAAATCAATAACTGTAGAGGGCTCATAACCTCCTATTTGAAACATTAATATTACAAAGTCAGCTCCACTAAGTGCTTTTTTTTGATTTTTTTCGATTATAATCTTTGGATTTGCACCTATTGATTTTGAAACTTTTTCTGCAACCAAATTTGAGGTTTTTAATCTTCTATCATCAATATCTTGCAAAACTATTTCACAGTTACTGAAATTTTTTTCAAGCAGAATATCTGTAAGTATATTTTTCATAAATACAGTGCTTCCTGCTCCAATAAAAGTAACTTTAATCATACTAACCTTTAGTTGCTCCAAGAGTTAATCCAGCAATAAAATGTTTTTGCATTAAAAAAAACATAATAACAGGAGGTATCGCAGCAACAATAGATCCAGTTGATAGCAAGTGATAAGCTGTAATCCATTGACCATTTAATGATTTTAATCCAGCAGTAATTGGCATTGCATGATCACCTTGTATTAAGACGGTTGCCCAAAAATAATCGTTCCATATAAATGTAAAAATTAAAACACACAGTGCTGCTATAGCTGGTCTAGTCAAAGGTAATATTATCTTCCAAAATATTCTAAATTCAGATGCTCCATCCATTCTCGCAGCCTCGATAAGCTCTTGAGGTAACGCTTTAATAAAATTTCTCATAAAAAGTGTGCAAAAACCTGTTTGAAAAGCTACATGAAATAAAACCAATCCTGTAATAGTGTTGTAGAGACCAATTTTAAAAGTCAGATCTCTAACCGGTATCATTAAAATTTGAAATGGAACAAAGTTTCCGGCTATAAAAATAAAAAATATTATTAAATTTGTCTTAAACTTATAATTCGCAAGAGCAAAGCCAGTCATACAACTTAAAGCAACCGCTCCTAACATTGTTGGAATTGTTACTTTAAAACTATTTAGAGTGTATTTGATCATTGGAGTGTTAGTGAAAACATCGTATAAATTTGAAAAAAGTAAAAATTCACTTGGAGTTCCCCACATATTTCCAGCAGTAATATCTCCCAAACCTCTTATTGATGTCATTAAAATACCAAAAATCGGTATCAACCAAATAATTAATGAGATAGGTAAAAATATTTTATAAATATATTGATTTACGATTGGTCTTTGATGAATTGGAGTAGGGAACATTTAGTTATTATCCTCCCTCTCGTTTCGATACATTCTGTATATAAAAAATAAAATATAAAACATCATTATTGTAAACAAAACAGTTGCTATTGCTGACCCGTATCCCATTCTGTAACCGTATTCACTTAAAGCTTGCTCAAACATGTAATACGCTAATACATTTGAATAACCATAAGGTCCACCTTGAGTCATTATTGCCACCATATCAAAACTTCTAAGCGCACCAATCACAGTTACTACAATTGCTAAAAAGGTAGCGTGTCTTAGTTGCGGAAGCACTATATTCCAAAATAAATGAAATCCTTTGGCGCCATCCATTCTCCCAGCCTCAATTTGTTCAGGGTTAATATTGTTAAGTCCTGTTAAATATAAAATTAAACAATAAGCAATTTGTGGATATAGACCTGCAAATATTATCCCATAAGTTGCAGTATTTTCATTTGCAAGAATTGAAAACCCTTCTAATCCAATAAAATTTAGAAAGGGTGCAATAACCCCATAATTTGGTTGGTAAAACCAAGTAAAAATAAGTCCAATGACTACTTGAGAAATAACAAATGGAAAAAAAAATAGAGATTTAATTAATCTAATTCCAAAAACAATTTGATTTAAAAATATTGCTAGTCCTAAGCCAATAGGAACTGCTAACATAAAAAATATTAACCATTTAAGATTATTCCAAAGTGAAATATAAAAATATTCATCATCTAAAAGTTCAATGTAATTTTGAAGACCAACATATATAGATGGAGATAATCCATCCCATTGATAAAAGGAAATGCCAATAGATACAAATATCGGGGCTATTACATAAATGGAAAAAAATATTAATCCTGGAGCTAAAAAAATCCATGGGCTTATTTTAACTTGATTTTTTTGCCACCAAGTAATTCTTTTAGCTTTTGAATTATTTAGTTCCATATAATTATATTTTAAAAATTGATGAAATCGAATTTTTAACTGAGGGGCCAGTAAGCCCCACAGTTAAGTTAAAAGTTTATTTATAAACTTTTTGACGTACTTTTTCTAATCTTTCTAAGATTTTTTGTCTTCTGTCAGGATTAGACATATATTCTTGAAAGCCTTTCATACCCTCTGATGCCATTTGAGCTGGAGCATCTCTATCGTAGAATTGCGCCATTGCATAAGCATTATTTAGCATATTCAATCCTGCTTTTAAGAATGGATCTCCCTTTTTAACACTAGAGTTCTTGTTAATAGGAAGCTGACCTAATATTTTATTGATCTCTTCTTGCACATCTGCTCGAGACATAAATATTAAGAAACGCTTAGCATCAGTTTTATTTTTAGCTTTAGAAGGTATATGCACAGTGTCCGTAGGTGCTTCTTCAGCCATTGGGATACCTGGTGTGATTTCAGGGAACTGGAAGAAACCTAAATTAGAATCTCTCAAGCCAGCCTCTTTTAAAGGAGCAACAGCAAAGTTACCCATCACATACATTGCTGCTTCACCGTTCACCATAGGAGTTAAAGCTTCTTGCCAACTAAGTGCTGCATGATTTTCTAAGAAGTAACCAGGCTTTACAAGCTCATCCCATTTATCAAATACTGCTTGCACTTTTGGATCTGTGTAAGGAACCTTACCTAGTGTTAAATCCATATGGAACTCATAGCCATTTGTTCTAAGATTTAAATAATCAAAAACACCAGCTGTTGTCCAAAGATACTTTGATCCAATTGTAATAGGTGTAATCCCTGCAGCTTTTAACGTAGCGCATGCAGCTACAAAATCATCCCATGTTTTTGGTACAGATATTCCATTTGCTGTAAATAAATCTTTCCTGTAATACACGCCCCACTGATAATAAGTGTAAGGAATACCCCATTGCTTACCACCAATCGTCATAGATTTTTTAGCATGCTCCATATTTTCAGAAAGGTTTCCATCTACCCAACCTGAGTCTTTCCAAATATCAGAGACATCTTCAAACAAACCTGCTCTTACAAATGGTAACATTCTATTTCCAGCATACCAGTTTGCAACATCAGGTGGATCAGTGTTTAAAAAATTTCTTATGGATTGTTTGTAACCTTCATGGTCAAAAACATTCCATTTTACTGTCACGTCTGGGTTCTCTTCTTCAAATTTTTTAATAATATATTCAAAAGCTTCTTTTGGTGCTGCATCAGATGTATCTGTATTAATCACCAAAGTACCAGCAAATGAAGTTGAAGAGATTATTCCAAACATCATTATTAATGAGATAATAACCTTTTTCATTTATGCTCCTTTTTTAATTTATGCTTGATAGATTATGTATTTTTAAAATTGATTACAATTAAAAATTATCCCCAGAAATTGTTGATAATTAAATTAACAAAATAAATATATAATTATCTTATTTATAATTTTTTAAAATTTAACCAGGTGTATATTTTCTTTCAGATTCTGGATCTTTGCTTGAGTAAGGTAATTTTAAAACTTCGTTCCAAAATTCTTCTGGGATACTTGTTTTAGCCCAAGACAGGTTCTTTTCAATACTCTGAATACTAGTAACACCACATAGAGTAGAGGTAATTCTTTTATCTTTCATTGAAAACTGTAAGGCAGCTGCACCCATTTCAACATTATACTTTTTACAAACTTTTTCTATTTCTCTAGCAGGTGCAAGTTTTTCTTCTGTAACATCTTGATAAGTTATTTTTTTAAAGTTACTTGGACCTTTTGCTAAAACACCACCAGCATAAGGAGCAGCATTAAAAATAGATATATTTTTACTGTGAGCATAGCTATACATTTCATCCG
Organism: uncultured Pelagibacteraceae bacterium; assembly: GCA_902591695.1. Lineage (GTDB taxonomy): Bacteria > Pseudomonadota > Alphaproteobacteria > Pelagibacterales > Pelagibacteraceae > Pelagibacter. The sequence goes on from CACJBQ010000024.1 coordinate 9,516, forward strand.
CTTCTCTGTTTAATAAAGTATATCTGTTATGATTAATTATCACATCAAAGTCCCAATTTTTTAAAAGAGGAAACATTATATTTATTTTTCCCATAGCTAAACCAACTGCCTTAGCTAAACCCTCTTCTTTTATTTTAAATAACTCATCCAATGCCCCATCTTTTTTAGTGATATCATTTACATCTTTTACGTATTCTGGATCATGAAGAAATAAAAT
>CACJBQ010000025.1 GCA_902591695.1 uncultured Pelagibacteraceae bacterium
AGCTAACGGTTGTGATGATGAAACAGCATCAATTTTATCAGACCTAATTAGAAATGCTGAAAGAGATGGTTCTGTATCACATGGTCTATTTAGATTACCAGCATATGTCACTGGATTAAAAAGTGGAAAGATAAATGGTAAAGGGAAACCTGAAGTAAAAAAAATATCTCCATCAGTAATTAAAGTTGAAGGAAATAATTGTTTAGCTCCTGTTGTATTAAATAAAGGATTGCCTGAACTAGCAAAAGCTGCAAAAGAAAATGGTGTAGCTGTGTTAGCAATAAATAATTCACATCACATGGCTGCTATGTGGCCTGAAACAGAAAAATTAGCAGAAGAAGGTTTGGTTACATTTGCTTGTACATCTTATAAGCCGGCTGTAGCACCTGCTGGTGCTATTAAACCATTATTTGGAACGAACCCAATTTCATTTGCTTGGCCACGTCCTGGTAAAACACCAGTTGTTTATGATATGGCAACAGCCTCAATGGCAATGGGAGAAGTTCAAGTTGCTAAAAGAGAAGGGCACAAAGTTCCACTTGGAACAGGATTAACTAAAGATGGAAAAGAAACTACTGATCCAGGGGAAATTGCCGATGGTGGAGTTTTATTACCCTTTGGTGGTTACAAAGGGTCTGCAATTGCAATGATGGTAGAATTAATGGCAGGCGCATTAGTTGGGGATAATTTTAGTTTTGAAACAGCAGCTAAAGATAATAATGATGGTGGTCCTCCAAGTGGCGGTGAATTCATACTAGCTATTAATCCAGATAAAACTTCAGGTACTAATTGGCAAAAACATGCTGAGGAATTTTTTGAAAAAAAAAGAAAAAAAGGTAATGGTGCAAATGGAACTCAGTCCTATGATAATTACCATTTTGTCTACAATTCAGGTTCTTCAAAAAATAAAGAAATTTTAAGACTAAATAATCCTCAGAACAGACATAAAGTTTTCTATGAATTGTCTAGAGATAAAAAGATTATATCTATAGCTAAAAAATTATTAGGTGGAACAGTTAGATTTCATCTAGGTAAATTAAATTTCAAGCTTCCAAATAAGAAAAAAGGTAGTGAAATTGGATGGCATCAAGATTGGGCTTTTTACCCTCATACAAACGATGATTTAATTACAGTTGGTATATATTTAGATGATTGTTATGAAAAAAATGGGCCACTTAAAATAATAAAGAATTCACACAAAAAGAAATTGTACAGCCACCACAGCAAAGAAAATTATTTTGTTGGAAAAATAGACACTAAGAAAAATAGAATAGGAACTAAAGATAGTGTTTCAATAACTGGAACGGCCGGAACAGTAGTATTTTTTCATTGTAGATCAGTTCATGGGTCTGGACACAATCAAATGAACAACTCAAGACCCTTAATTTTATTTGGATATAGAGCTTGTGATGCGTGGCCATTAATCAATGACGGAAACCCTCATCCTGAGGTTGATTTGGAAAATTATGATAAAAATATAATTGTAGGAAATAAATCAATAAAACCAAGATTGACTAAAGTCCCAACCATAATCCCACTCCCTAAGAAGAAACATTATATTTCTATCTACGAACTTCAAAAAAATTAAATCACATAAAAGTCTATTGTAACAAATCTTTAACATAACATTCATATAAGTTTTGAATGTCATTTTTAAAAAAATATCTCAAATGGATAAGTACACTCTTAGTGTTAAGTGGTATTTTACTTACAAATCTTAATATTTACCCATTGAATATATATTTTCATGGGCTTGGTGTTGTTGGGTGGACAATTTCAGGATTATTATTAAAGGATAAGGCTATTTTAACAAATTTTGGATTACAAATTCCATTATTCGTAATCGGTATTTATAAAATTATTTTTTAATGAAAAATATTTTATTTGTATGTACAGGAAATTCAGCAAGAAGCATTATTGCTGAGAGTATTATCAATAATGAATACTCAAATAAATTTAAAGCTTTTAGTGCTGGTAGTAATCCATCTGGAAAAATCAATTTTGATATTAGAAGTTTTTTAGAGAAAAATAAAAATTATGATCTAACTAATTATAGTTCTAAAAACTTTGAAGAGTTTATAAATAATGAAATAATGATGGATCATGTAATAACAGTATGTAATAACGCAAATAATGAGGTATGTCCTATTTGGCCTGATAAAAACCAAATTATACATTGGGATATAGATGATCCAGTAAACAAACTTAAAAATGCTAATGACGAGGAAAAGCAAATAATCATTAGAAACACTTTCAATGTTATAAGTAATAAAATTAAAGATTGGCTAGATGAAAAATAAAAATAGATATTTTCTTTCTGAATTTATTGGAAGTTGTTTTCTAGTAATGATCATAGTTGGATCAGGTTTAATGGCAGAAAACTTGACTAATGATATAGCTGTAATGCTAATTGCAAATACTATAGCAACTGGAGCTGGATTGTTTGTGCTAATAACTGTTTTTGCAGATGTTTCTGGAGCTCATTTTAATCCATTTGTTAGTATAGCAATGACAATAACTGGAAAATTAAAAAAACGTCTTCTACCCTTTTATATTTCAGCTCAGATCCTTGGATGTTTGTTAGGTGTAGCTTTAGCTAATTTCTTTTTTGAACATCAGATTTTTGAATTATCGACAAAATCAAGAGATGGTATCTATATTTTTGTATCAGAAATTGTTGCAACATTAGGACTAATAATCATTATTTGTGGATCTATGAAGTCAGGTAAAATTACCGTAGCTGCATCTGTTGGGTTATACATTACAGCGGGTTATTGGTTTACTTCATCAACATCTTTTGCAAATCCAGCTGTAGCAATAGCAAGAACATTCACAGAGTCGTTTACCGGTATAAGTTATTTAAACACTCCTTTTTATATAGCAGCTGAATTGATTGGTATGATGATTGCTATATATTTGGTAAAAAAGATTTTCTTAAATAAGTGAATAACCAGAAGATCTAACTGTTCTAATTAATTCTTTTTTATTTTTTAAGTTAACTGATTGCCTTAATCTTCTAATGTGAACATCTATAGTTCTGCTTTCGACATTTACATTATTTGGCCAAACACTTTCTAGTATTTGATCTCGAGAATAAACTCTTTTAGGATTTGTTAAAAAAAACTCTAATAACCTAAACTCAGTTGGCCCAAGTTTAATTTCTTGACCGTCTCTAAAAACTCTTTTTTCAATTCTATCTAACATTAAGTCATCAAACTTTAAATTATCTGATACAGTATTTGGATTAGATCTTCTTAAAACTGCTTTAATTCTCGCCATTAGCTCATTGAAACTGAAAGGTTTAGTTAAATAATCATCTACCCCACTATCTAACCCTTTAATTTTATCTTCTTCTTCACCTTTGGCAGTTAACATGATCACAGGTAAATTTTTAAAATTATTGTCTTTTCTAATATTTTTGCAAATTTCAATACCGGAAAGATCAGGTAACATCCAATCTAATAAAAGTAAGTCTGGCTGAAATTTTTTTAATTCCTTTAAGCCATCATTGCCATTCAATGACGATGAAACTAAAAAACCATTTTTTTCTAAATTATGTTGAACTAATTGAATTATTGAAGGTTCGTCCTCAATAATAAATATTTTGCCATTCATTTTATTGTTGAATAACTTTACCTTTTGGTCTGCTTCCTTTTAGATACTCGCCTTTAATTAAATAACAAATTGACTCAGCAATATTTGTTATATGATCTCCAGCTCTTTCAAGATTTTTTGTTGCAAAAATTAAATGTGTTGAAAAGTCTAAATTCTTTTTATCTTTAGAGAGAAAATCAATTACACTTTCCATAGCAATATAAGTAAGGTCATCTACTTGCTCATCTTTTTCCCACACTTCTTTTGCCTTATCATAATTTTTATTAACGTAACTATCTAGCACATCGTTTAACTGCTTTATAACTAATTCACCTAATCTTTTTAAATTACCTAAAAGTTCTTCAGGTAAATCTAATGGAAGAGGTTTAACTTTCTTTGCATTACTTTTAGACAAATCTCCAATTCTTTCTAAATCTTGAGATATTTTTAATGAGCTAATTGTTTCTCTTAAATCAATTGCCATTGGCGCTCTCTTTACCAACAATGTCATTATTTGAGTATCAATTTTAGATCTGAATTTATTTATTTCATCATCACTTTTAATAATTTTATCAATTGAATCTTTATCAACTTTAATTACCGCATCCATTGAATCAACTAATTGAGACTCGGTTAGACTTCCCATTTTTATAACAGAGTCTATTAAGTACCTTAATTCTTCTTCATAAGATTTAACTGTGTGTTCATTGCTCATAATTTATCCAAATCTACCTGTAATATAGTCTTGTGTCATTTTATTGTCAGGATTTTTAAAAATTTTCTCTGTTTTGCCTACTTCGATTAATTTACCAAGGTGAAAAAACCCTGTTTTCTGGGAAACTCTAACTGCCTGTGCCATTGAATGCGTCACAATTACAATAGTGTAAGTTTTTTTTAGTTCATCAATTAATTCTTCAATTTTTGCCGTTGCAATAGGATCTAGAGCAGAACAAGGTTCGTCCATTAATATAACTTCAGGATTAACAGAAATTGCTCTAGCAATACAAAGACGTTGTTGTTGACCACCAGAAAGACCAGTTCCAGGTTCATCGAGTCTATCTTTAACTTCTTCCCACAATGCAGCTTTCTTTAAACTATTTTCTACGATTTCATCTAATTCACTTTTAGTTTCACCTTTTCCATGAATTTTTGGACCATAAGAAATATTATCATATATGCTTTTTGGAAATGGGTTTGGTTTTTGAAAAACCATTCCTACTCTTTCTCTTAAAGATACTACATCTAAATTTTTATCGTTGATTTCAACACCATCTATTTCAATGTTTCCAGATACTTTACAAATATCGATTACATCGTTCATGCGGTTAATACATCTAATGAAAGTAGATTTTCCACATCCAGATGGCCCAATTAAAGCAGTAACTTCTTTTTCGTTTAAATCTAAATTCACATCAAACAAAGCTTGTTTTTCTCCATAATAGACATTTAGATTTTTAGATTTTATTTTTACATTATTCATTAGTTCCATCTTTTCTCAAATTTTTGTCTTAAGTATACTGCTAAAAAATTCATTACAATCAAAAAACTTAATAACATCATAATAGTGGCTGATGTTTTTTCAACAAATCCTCTCTCAGCAGACTCTGACCATAAATAGACTTGTACAGGTAAAGATGAAGAAGGATCAATTGGCGTTGATGGAATATCAACAACAAAAGCTACCATTCCTATTAAAATTAATGGGGCCGTTTCTCCTAAAGCCTGTGCTAATCCAATTATAGTTCCTGACAAAGTACCAGGTAAAGCTAAAGGAACTACATGATGAAATACAGATTGAAATTTTGATGCACCTACTGCTAACGCACCTTCTCTTATTGATGGCGGTACAGCTTTTAATGATGCTCTACATGGTATGATTATTCTAGGCAAAGTCATGAGTGCTAATGTAATTCCAGCTACTAATGGTGTTGATCTAGGTAATTGAATTGTTGCTAATAATATTTGTAGTGCCAATAAACCATAAACTATTGACGGCACAGCAGCTAAATTATTAATATTAATTTCAATAAAATCTGTGATTTTATTTTTTGGCGCAAACTCTTCTAAATAAATTGATGCTAACACTGCAACAGGAAATGCTAACAATAAGCAAATAATTATACTATAGAATGATCCAATTAGAGCACCACCTATACCAGCAAGCTCGGGATCACGTGAATCTCCATTTTTAAAGAAATAATTATTAAAATTTTTAATAATTTTTTTATTTTCAACTAAATTATCATAAATGATTAATTGAAAATCTGAAATTCTTCTTCTATCTTCAGGCAAATCTCTTGGATAATTTCCTTTATGAAGTTGATCAATATCATCAGATGCGGTTATCTCTAAATTTATTTTTTTTCCAATTAAATTGTTATTTTCTAAAAAGGCTCTTTTAATCTCGATTTCTGCATCTGTTGTGAATAAATCAATTAACTGATTTTCTTGATCTAAATCTTGAGCTGGAAATACTTTTAAAAGACTTTCAATTGTAATGTCATAGAAATCAGCTTCTAAAATTTGATCCTCAGTGGCACCATTTTTAATTTCTAATAACTCTTGATCAAAGAAAACCTCAACATTTATAGCCGTTTTCATAAATGCTGAGCTACCTTTTGAAAAAATATTATGTACTAAGATTAATACAAATAATAAAGCAACAAAAATTGATGCTAGACCATAAAATCTAAATCTTTTTTCAGCACTATGTCTTTTTTTTAATCTTTCTTCTTTAGTCATACTTCTCACGATATTTTTTAACTGCTCTTTGAGCTATATAATTAAGAACAAGGGTAGCGATAAATAATGTTAAACCTAAAGCAAAAGCAGATTGAGTTTTTGGACTATCAAATTCTTGGTCACCAACTAAGATCATTACTATTTGTGTGGTTATAGTTGTTGTGGACTCTAAAGGATTAATTGTTAGGTTTGCCGCAAGACCAGCTGCCATCACTACTATCATGGTTTCTCCTATAGCTCTCGAGACTGCTAACAATACAGACCCTATAATTCCTGGTAAAGCAGCAGGTATAACTACCTTTTTTATCGTTTCTGATTTAGTAGCTCCTACAGCATAAGATCCATCTCTTAGTGATTGTGGAACAGAATTTATTACATCATCTGATAATGAAGAGACATATGGAATAATCATTATACCCATAATTAATCCAGCAGCTAAAGCGCTCTCAGATGAAACTGTTAAACCTAAATTTTCCCCAATTTGTCTAAAGAAAGGACCAACAGTTAAAGCAGCAAAAAAACCATAAACTACTGTTGGTATACCAGCTAAGATTTCAATAATTGGTTTTGAAATTCTTCTAACTTTTAATGACGCATATTCAGCCATATAAATTCCAGAAAAAAGTCCAATTGGGACAGCAACAAGCATTGCGATGAAAGCAATAAAGGAAGTGCCGGCTATTAATGGAATAAATCCAAATGCATCTTTTAATTCATCATATTCTGCAGCAGTGATGGCAGAAGCATCACTAACAAAAGCTCTTTGAGGACTCCAATTTGTTCCAAACAAATAATCAAAAATATTGATTACAGAAAAGAATTTTATACTTTCAAAGAGAAGAGAAAATATTATTCCTAAAGTTGTTAAAATTGCAATTAATGATGAGGCAAATAATAATCCTTTTAAAATAACCTCGACATCGTCTCTTGCTTTATTATTATTTTTTATTTTTTTTAACGAATAAATTACCGACGCAATAACGATACCAAAAATTAATACTATTTTAGAATTAGTAAAAAGATTTATAAATTTTGCGTAGGAAAGTGCACTCTCTTTTAAAATAGTATCTATATCTCCAAAATAAGTTCCAGCATATATAGCTTTAATTTTTTCATAAATTAAGTTAGCTTCATTTTTATCATTAAAAATAGCTCCTTGATTAGCAGCAGTTTCAATAATAATTGATTTAATAATTACTGGTTCAAATAGTGTCCAAATTAAAAGGAATACCAATGAAGGTATAGAACACCATAGAACTAAATAATACCCATAAAATTTTGGTAGAGCATTTAATTTTATATTTTTCTCAATTGATATACTTTTAGTTTTTGATCTACCGTAGAAAAATAATGATAATGAAAATATTGTTATTAAAAAGATTAATACGAAATTCATTCGCTCAGATTGATATCTTTTAAATGTTACAATTTTGTTACAAATTAAAGCCTTGATTGAAATAAAAAAAAAGGCCAGTAAATACCGGCCTTTTTTTGGGGATAAGTTTAAATTTATTTAATATTAATTGTATTTAGATCCAAAGCTGCAGTTCTAGTTACCTTGTACTTATCAGAAGCTAATGGAACTAATCCAATTTTCGCTAAATAACCTCTGTTACCCATAGATTTTTTAGAGGTAAATTCTTTTAAATATTCCTCAATACCTGGAACTACACCAATATGAGCTTTTTTAACGTAAAAGAATAATGGTCTAGCAATTGGATATGAATAATCTTGAATACCTTCTAAAGATGGTTGCACACCTTCAATTGAAGCAGCTTTAACCTTATCTTTATTAGCAACTAGATAACTATAACCAAAGAAACCATAAGCGTCTGGGTTTGAAGTTAGTTTTTGAACAATTAAAGTGTCATTTTCACCAGCTTCAACTGCATAACCATCTTCTCTCATTTTAGCACATTCTTTTTTTGCTTTTTTACCTGCAGCGTCATAAAGTGATTTTGCAGTTTTTGTACATCCTTTACCCATAACTAAAGAATTCCACGCATCTCTAGTTCCTGATGTTGGTGGCGCTATTAAAATTTCAATTTTTTTGTTTGGAAGACTTGCATCTATATCACTCCATTTTTTGTATGGATTTTCAACAAGTTTACCATCAACATCAACTTTAGCAGCTAAAGCTCTCCACAATTGCTCTTTTGTAAAATCTGCATCTGGAGCACTCACTGCATGTGCAAATGAAATTCCATCATTACCTACTACAATTTCAATAATTTCAGAAACTCCATTTTTTTCACATAATGCTTTTTCTTTTGGCTTAATTGCTCTTGAAGCATTTGTTACATCTGGATGATTAACACCAACACCAGCGCAGAATAATTTCATTCCACCACCAGTACCTGTACTTTCAATAACTGGAGTTTTAAATTTTCCACTTTTACCGAATTTTTCAGCAACCACTGTTGCATATGGGTAAACAGTTGATGACCCTACAATTTTGATTTGGTCTCTTGAGTAACTATTTGTCGTAAAACTTAATACTAAAAGAAATCCAAATATTACGCTTATTATTTTATTCATAATTCTCCTTTTTAGATTCATAATTCGATCTAAATAAAATTGATTCTTAAATATTTTATTAAAGGAAGGTTAAACTTTTGTTACAATGACTAACTTTTTAGTTGAATTACAAAGAATTAAATTTGATATCTATTGTAGTTCCTTCATTTTCAACGCTATTAATATCCATCTCTGCTCTATGTTGTGAGACCAAATGTTTTACAATAGCTAATCCAAGACCAGTACCACCTACACTTCGGCTTTTGCTTGGATCAACTGTAAAAAA
>CACJBQ010000026.1 GCA_902591695.1 uncultured Pelagibacteraceae bacterium
AAAACTTGAAGTGAATAGTTTTTGTTGCGAATTTAATGTGATTGATAATTTTTGGACAGCTAGGGTAACATCCCATATTCCAATAAAAGAAGTTGCCCAACATATTACAAAAGAAAATATAATGAAGCCTATAAAATTAATTAATGAAGTTATGGAGCTAAACGGTGTAAAAAAACCTCGAATTGCTATTCAAGCACTTAATCCCCATGCAGAGTTTGGTACAGAAGAAAAAGATGAAATTATACCAGCAATTGAGGAGGCAAAAAAACTTGGTTACAACGTTGATGGTCCTTTGCCATGTGACACATCATTCGTGGTGGCATATAAAAATAAAAATCATGATTGTATGGTAGGCATGTATCATGATGCGCTACAATCTGGTCTTAAAGCATTTGGTTTTGACAGAGGGGTAACAGTTCAAGGTGGTTTAACTGTACCAGTAACAACTACAGCCCACGGTTCCGCATTTGCTATTGCAGGAAAAAACGAGGCAAACTTAGCTCCAATTTTAAATTCTTTTAAGATTGCTCTGTCTATGGCTGAGAATAAAAACAAATCAATAAATTAAAATTATATTAATTTAATATTTTTTTAATTTCTTCAAGTGTAAAAGGTTTTGGTTTTTTACAGGTCGTTTTTATTTCTTGAGGAACTCCAGTTTGTGAAGCTCTCATTGTAGAGTCTATAATATCTAATACATGTAGCGATAATTCTCCACTACATCTATGCTCTAATTTATTTTCAATGGCATAAGCCATTTCTGAAAGGCCTGCTCCTCTATAATTTGCATTTGTTGGAGACTCATTGGCTCTCGAACTTTGACTTTTAATATTTATTTTTCCTAAAGGCATCATATCAGTTTTGTGTTCGCCCCAGTTTCCGCCTGCTGTAACTGAAACAAAAGCAGATCCACCAAACATATTTGGATCTGGAACTATTATTGATCCTTTATTTCCATAAAGCTCAATGTGATTTCTTTGATGAGCCACTACATCAAATGATAAGGTAATTTGGATGATACAATCATTTTCAAATTGAATCGTTGCTAAGTATGTTGTTGGTGTTTCAACTTTAAATTTTTGACCCTTTTTCGGACCAATTCCTATTTCTCTCTCTTCAAAAACTTTTGTACATCTTCCTTGTACTTGTTTTGCTGGTCCAATTAAATTTACTAATGCAGTTAAATAGTATGGACCCATATCAATAACAGGTCCTCCTTCATTTTCTGCAAACCAACTTTCTGGATTTGGGTGATAAGATTGAACTCCTGGAAATGCAAATATAGCGTTTCCTAATTTAATTTCACCAATCACACCATTATCAATTAACTCTCTAGTTTTTTGAATTCCTCCACCTAAAAATGTATCTGGAGCATTTCCAATATAAAGATTTTTTTCTTTAGCTAGTTCAACTAATTTTTTTCCATCCTCAAAATTTACTGCCATTGGTTTTTCAGCATAAGAATGCTTTCCATTTTCAAGAGCCATTTTAGAAACTTCGTAATGTGCTCCTGGAATCGTTAGATTTAGAATTATTTCAATTTCTTCGTCTTTTAAAAGTTCTTCTACTGTTAAAGCTTCAATGTTATAATGAATTGCACACTTTTTAGCTGCTTCCATATTTATATCAGCACACTTAACTATTCTAATATTATTAAAATATTCTTGAGCTCTAAAATAAGTTTCTGAAATATGGCCACAGCCAATAAGACCGACTTTAAAAATTTTGTTCATAAAGGTTTATACACCTTGTCTTTGTTTGCCTTTTCCCTCTTTGTAAAGTTTTAAAGCTTCTTCATTTTCTTTAGTAGTCGGAATTTCTAGTGTAGGGCTATCCCAAAAAGCTGATCCCTCAACCCACTTATATGCATGAGTTTTTATTGAAATAACGTATGTTACGTCAGACGCTTTTGCTCTCTTAAATGCAGCTTCAAGATCCGAAATTGAATTAACATGTTCAGATTTAGCCCCCATACTTTCTGCATGTTTTGCAAAATCAACATCAACTAATCCAGGAGTATTAGAGCTTTTTAATAAGTTATTATATTCTTTACCACCTTTAAATAATTGAAGCCGATTGATGACTGCAAACCCACCATTATCACAAACTATAATTATCAATTTGTTTTTTGTAATAACTGATGAATAAATATCTGTATTATTTAATAAATAAGAACCATCTCCTACAAAAGAAATTACTTCTTTATTAGGATTAGCCATTTTTATTCCAAGCGCTCCAGAAATTTCATAACTCATACAACTAAAACCCCATTCAGTCTCGTGGGTATTTAATTCTCTAGGTCTCCAAACTTGAACAACTTCACCAACCAAACCTCCTGCTGCAGTAACAGCAATATCTGTTGGGTCAGAGTTTCTATAAATTGCACCAATTACCTGAACATAACTTGGAACTTCTTGATTTGTCGGCGCACTCTCTTTATCTATATGTTCATTCCAAGATTTGAGTTCGGTTTGAGATTTTTTATTCCATTCTTCTCCAGCTTTCCAACTACCTAGAGCTTGCGAAAGCTCAGTTAATGAAACCTTAGCATCTCCAATGACAGCTTGAGCTAAATGTTTGTTAGCATCAAATCTTGATACGTTTATTGAAACTAGTTTAAAATTTTTGTTTTCAAAATTTGCCCATGAACCAGTTGTAAAATCTGCAAGTTTGGTTCCAACTGCAATTGCTAAATCTGTTTCTTTTGCTAATGTATTTGTATTTTTTCCACCCAAACCACCAATCTGGCCTGTAAAATGAGAATGGTCCCTTTTCATTGTAGAATATCCCATCACAGTTTGAGTTACTGGTATGTTGTGTTTAATAGCAAACTGACTTAACTCTTCCATCGCATCTGAGTAAAAAACTCCACCACCAGAAATTATAATTGGGTTCTTAGATGACTTAATTTTTTCTGCTGCCTCTTTGATTTGAAATTCATCTGGTCTTGGTCTTCTAATTGCGTGTACTTTTTCTTTAAAAAATTCTTCTGGGTAATCAAAAGTTTGACCTTGTATATCTTGACTTAAAGCGATACACGCGGGACCGCAATCTGCAGGATCTAACATTGTTTGAACTGCTGCTGGGAATGATTGAATAATCTGTTCTGGTCTAGTTATTCGATCAAAATATCTTGTAACTGGTTTAAATGCATCATTGGCTGTTATTCCTGGATTATTAAAATGCTCAACTTGTTGTAAAACTGGATCTGGCATTCTATTCGCATATGTGTCTCCAGGTAAAAATAAAATTGGCAATCTGTTACTCATAGCAACTGCAGCAGCTGTAACCATATTTGTTGCTCCAGGTCCAACAGAGGATGTTGCTATAAAAATTTGTTGTCTTCTTTTTGCTCTTGCATAACCAATTCCAGTAAGAGCCATATTTTGTTCATGATGTCCTCTGTAAGTTGGAAGCTCTTTTTGATTTTCTTCTAGCGCTTGACCTAAACAAGCTACATTTCCATGTCCAAAAATTCCAAAGACACCTGGAAATAAAGGTTCTTTTTTACCATTAATTAATATTTTCTGAGCAATTAAATATTTTACAATTGCATGAGCACACGTGAGGGTAATTTTCTTCATAAATATGTTTATCTTTTAATATGTATAGTGTTTATATATAATTCTATTTATAAATTAAAAAACCTAATTAAGTAAACTTAAAAATAAATTTTATGTACGAAAAATTTGGACAATTCATTGATGGTAAATGGCAACAAGCAGAAAAGAAAGAAACTTACGATGTAATCAACCCTGCAACTGAAGAAGTAATTGGAAAAGCATCTAAAGCTTCATCTATTGAGGTACAAAAAGCATTAAAGTCAGCAGAAAAAGGTTTGGAGATTTGGAAGAACACTGCACCATGGCAAAGAGCATACGTGCTAAGAAAAATTGCTGACATGATGAGAGAAAAAAAAGATGTTATTGCAAAATGGTTAACTCTTGAAGTTGGAAAGCCTCTTGCAGAAGCAGTTGGTGAAGTTGGTGGTGGAGCCGATATTTTCGAGTGGAATGCTGAAGAAACAAAAAGAATTTATGGTCAAACTCAACAGAGTAGATTTCCAGATACAAGGGTTCATGTCTATTATCAACCCGTTGGAGTTGTTGCAGCTTTAGTTCCTTGGAATTTCCCAATAGTTTTAGCATCTAGAAAAATTTCTACCGCTTTAGCAGCGGGGTGCTCAGTAATTTGTAAGCCAGACGTAATTACTCCTGGTGCTGTAATGGAATTAGTAAACATTTGTAAAGAAGCTGGTGTACCAGATGGAGTGGTTAGTCTTTTGTCAGGTGATCCTGCTGAAATATCAAATGAATTAATGGAGTCTGATATAATTAAAAAAGTCTCAGTTACTGGATCTACTAGAATAGGTAAAATTATTTTAAAAAAAGCAGCCGACAAAGTTCAAAGAGTTACAATGGAGTTAAGTGGACACTCACCCTTTATTGTATGTGAAGATGTAGATATGAATAAAGTAGCTGATATAGCAATAACTGGTAAGTTCAGAAATAACGGACAGGTCTGTATCTCACCAAATAGATTTTATATCCAAGAAAATAGAAAAGAGGATTTTGTTAATGCTTTTATGGAACGAGCAAAAAAATTAAAAATTGGTAACGGTATGGATGAGGGTGTGGATCTTGGACCTTTAACTACCGCTAAGAGATTAGAAGAAATTGAAAAGTTAGTTGAAACAACAAAAAAAGAAGGAGCTAAAGTATTAATGGGTGGACAAAGACCTTCTGGTTTTAATAAAGGTTATTATTATGAGCCAACTGTATTTGATGATGTAAAAGATAATTTTACAATAATGAAAGAAGAACCTTTTGGTCCACTAGTTCCAATATTAACTTTTAAAACCTTTGATGAAGTAATTGAAAGGGCAAATGATAACGACTTAGGTTTATGTAGTTACCTTTATACAAATTCCATGGATAAAGCTCATATTGGATCTGAAAAATTAGAGTCTGGTTGTGTTGCAGTAAATACTGGTGTTGTTGCAATTGCTGAAGCACCATTTGGAGGAATAAAACAAACTGGTTATGGTCGTGAAGGTGGATCAGGTGCAATCAAAGATTATCTAAATGTGAAATATACTCACATGGGCTTAAAAATCTAAAAATGAGAAAAAATAAAGTTAAAGAAATGATGAAGGCAGGGAAACCTGTTATCAATGGTTGGCTTCAAATACCTAGTACTGTTTCAGCTGAAGTAATGGCTCATCAAGGTTGGGACTCTCTAACAATAGATATGCAACATGGCTTAGTTGATTACACTAATGCACTCCCAATGCTTCAAACAATTTCAACAACAGATGTAACTCCTTTAGCAAGAGTAAACTGGAATGAGCCCGGTCAAATAATGAAAATTCTTGATGCGGGTTGTTATGGAATTATATGTCCAATGGTAAGTAATAAAGAAGAAGCAGAAAGATTTGTTCAAGCTTGCATGTACCCTCCTCATGGTTATAGAAGTTTTGGTCCTGTTAGAGGATTAATCTATGGAGGTTCAGATTATGCAAAACATGCAAATGATGAAATGCTTAAACTTGCAATGATAGAGACAAAAGAATCTTTAGAAAAACTAGATGAAATTATGTCTACGCCAGGTGTTGATGGAATTTATATTGGGCCAGCAGATTTAAGTTTGGCAATAGGAGAAGAGCCTGGTTTTGACAGAGCAGAAAGTACAAAAGCGTATTCAGAAATACTACGAATATTAGAACATGCAAAAAAAAATAATATTTTTGCTGGAATTCATAATGGTACACCTGAATATGCACAAAAAATGATAGATAAAGGTTTTAATTTTGTAACTATTGGGGCTGATCAGAGGGCCCTAAGCGCTGGCGCAAAAGCGGTTGTCGAAAAAATGAAAGGTTCTTCGAAAAAAGAAGAGTCTAAAGCTTATTAATCTAGTTGATTTATAAATTCTTCAAATTGTTTATTTTCTAAATTTGAAGATTGTTTCTTTCCTGGAAATTTTCCAGTCATTGAATCTTTTTTAAAAGCCTTAAGAGCTTTTATTCTTTCTATCTTTATCTCATTTCTTAATTTTAATAAATTTCCATATGCTTTAGAGTGTCTTGGAGGGTTTTCAGTATCACCACAAATATCTTCCATAAATAAATACATTACATCTGCATTTCTGCCTGAGCCCAAAGAAACAGTTACGATATTTGTGCGCTTTGAAATTTCTCCCATTACATTTTCAGGTATTACTTCGCACTCTGCTGAAAAAGCACCTGCATTCTCTAATCTTTTAAAGTTTTGAAAAAGTTCGTATGCTTCATCAGCAGTTTTGCCTACAGCTCTTAACCCACCAATCCAAGTAGATTTTCTTGGAACTAAACCTAAATGACCCATCACCGGAACATCTTCCTTTGCTAACATTTCAACTACGTCCATACTTCTTGGTGTCATAACTGCATCTGCACCATTCTCTAATGCTTTAAAAGCTCCACGCATAATATCCTCTTGAGTTACAAACTCATTTAATACTAAAGCAGCTGTTAAAAATAAATTTTTTGAACCTTGTCTTACAGGAATTACATTTTTTGCATTTGATATAATCATGTCAAAACGTGCCTTTTCAGCTGCCTCGGCTTCCTCAGCACTATTCGCTGTAACTTGTGTAAATTTTCTTTTTCCTTTAGCTGCCTTTAAATCAGCTACAGTTAAAGTTCGTTTTGCTGGTTTAGCAGCCCATGTATAGATGTTCTTCATTTAATACCTTTATAAAGAATATCTCTCCTATCAATAAATTCCTCAAAAGTTTTAATGGTGATTACTGAAGGTAATATGAATATAGATCTTTTGTCTCTCTCATTTCTTATAATTCTGAAATAACCTTTTTTAATTGCAGTATCGATATAAACATTTGAGGTTAAATATGATTTCTCGATCACTTTAAGTAATTGATTTTTAGTAATTGATTTATTTTTGTAATAAGCAAGCATAACCATATGCAACATTATCCAATGTTGTGGAGTTAAAGAAAACCAATTCAATAATTCATTGGCTAATCTTCCTTCAAAATCACCAAGTGATATTTCTGCTAATTGAATTCTTTTTTGAGTAAGTTTTGGTATTTTTTTTTGTTCTTCAAAGTGCTTAGGATACTTGAACTGTCTTTTCATTTAAATAAATTTAAACTCATTGAGTTTTCTATTCAATACTATTTTTACTGAGTAGCTCTTTATAAATGTTATTTACTCTATGTACTTCTGTAGCAGTGTTAAAATAACCTTCATATTCTATTTCTTCAGGTGTTACGTCAAAATGATAATGTCCTGCATCTCTTTCATGTTCATAAGAATGAAAATGAGTATGTTCACCAGACTCTCTTAGATTTAATTCTCCTCCAGTTGGATCACCAGTCCAAAGAACAGTATAACATTGTAATTTCGGTCCAACAGGTTCATAAAATTGAAGAAAATCTTTTACACATTTCATTTGTTTCGGGTCGTAATACTCATGTTTAATATCTTTATAATCAGGTTGCACATGCGATCTTATTTTTCCATTTAAAACTCTAAATACGCCTGCAAGAGATAAATGTTCATTATCTTTAATTTTCAAATTTTTTGATAAAGAAGACCTCATTGCTTGGGGTAAAGAACCTTGTTCTCCATTTCTACCTTTGATTTTTATTTTAATAACTTTTCCTTGTTTACCATCTGTGTAATAAATGTTTCCAAGTCCACCATGTTTTTTTGCAGAATACTTTTCAACAATACATTTTTTGTCTGGGCTTACTCTTGCTATTATTGACTTAGACTCATTAGTAATTAAATTTTCATTTATAACTAATTCTCCACAATGACCATTTAAACATGACATTGCGCCTGATCCGGCTCCTAGAGCATAAGATTTTTCAGAGTCAATCATTTTAGATATTTCTTGATAGTCAAACTCTGCACCAATAAATTTTGGATCATGCATATAAGGCTCTCCACC
>CACJBQ010000027.1 GCA_902591695.1 uncultured Pelagibacteraceae bacterium
TGAGTATTTCTACCTGCGGTTCTAATTTCTTTAACAGCAACCCTTATAACTCTACCTTTATTTGTAGAAATTAAAATTTCATCGCCTTCAAAAACAGGAAAAGATGAGGTGATATTTCCATTTCTTGGTGAGTTTACTATTCCTATAATTCCTTTACCACCTCTGTTAGTAACTCTGTAATCTGTGTGAGAGGTCTTTTTACCATAACCATTCTCACTTATTGATAAAACAAATTTCTCTTTTGCTTTTAATTCAGATTTTACGTCTTTTGATTTTTTTTCTTTTTTATTAATTTTATCATTATCAATAACTGACAAAGATACTATTTGATCATTTGATGCTAACTCTATTCCTTTAATCCCTTTAGAGGATCTACCTTTAAAGACTCTTAGCTTTTTTGCCTCAAATCTAATGCATTTTCCAAATTTTGTACTTAAAATTATATCTTGATCATCTTTACAAATTTTAACATCTACAATTTTATCATTATTATCCAATTTCATCGCAATTTTTCCAGATGCATTTATTGATGAAAAATCTTCTAAACTATTTTTTCGAACTTTTCCTTGCGCTGTTGCAAAAATTATTTGATAATTTTTTAAGTCTGTTTCATCTTCAGGCATTGGCATTATTGAGCTTATTGCCTGGTGACTTTTTAAAGGTAAAATATTAAATAAAGACTTGCCTTTAGATGATGATGACCCCTCTGGGATTTTCCATGCTTTGATCTTGTAAACCAAACCCTCGGTAGAAAAGAAGAGTACTGAGGTATGAGTATTTACAGATAATGTTTGAACAACAGAGTCTTGATCTCTAGTTGTTATGCCTGATTTTCCCTTCCCGCCTCTTTTTTGTTTTTTTACACCATCTAAGGAACCTCTCTTTATATAGCCTTGCAATGTAACTGTAATTATTACTGATTGTTTTTGGATAGTTTCTTCAATATCGTAATTTAATACAGCATCAATAATTTTAGTTCTTCTTGGAATAGCAAATTTCTCTTTAATATTTTTTAACTCTTCACTGATTACTTTTAAAAGTTCTTTTTTTGATGAAATAATCTTTTTATATTTAGTAATTAATTCAGCTAATTTTTTAATTTCTACCTCAATTTCATTTATTCCTAATGCGGTTAATTTTTGAAGTCTTAATTCTAAAATAGCTAAAACTTGTGGTTCAGTTAAAGAATAAAGGTTTTTACCCTTTTTTCCTTCTACTAAAGAAATTAATTTTTGCGATTTGTTTATTTTCCATTTGGTTTTTAGAATTGATATTTTAGCATCATCAGGTGTTTTAGATGATCTAATAATTTTTATTACTTTATCTAAATTTTCAACTGAAACTGATAATCCTATAAGAATATGAGCTCGCTCCTCTGCTTTTTGAAGATCAAATTTGGTTTTCTTAATAACCACATCTTCTCTAAAAGTTAAAAAGTTAGATAAAAAATCTTTTAGTGTACAAGTTTGGGGTTTTCCTTCAACAATGGCTAAAGTATTAAAACCAAATGAACTCTCTATCTGGGTATTTTTATATAGCTGCCTCTTTATAGTTTCTGGTTCTACACCATTTCTTAAATCTATTGCTACCCTAATCCCTTCTCTATTGGACTCGTCTCTAATATCTCTTATTCCCTCAATCTTTTTTTCTCTTACTAATTGAGCAATCCTTTCGTTTAAAACAGATTTGTTAACTTGATAAGGTATAGATGTTATTACAAGTCTTTCACGTCCATTTTTTTGTTGTTCAATTGAGATTTCACCTCTAATCTTAAAAGATCCTCTTCCATTGTTATATCCTTGTTTAATTATATCTTTGCCTATAATTACACCACCGGTTGGAAAATCTGGACCAGGTATATGTTTCATTAAATCTCTAATTTTAATATCTTTATTATCAATTAAAGCCAAAGTACCATCTATAATTTCACCTAAGTTATGAGGAGGTATACTGGTTGCCATACCAACAGCGATACCACCAGCTCCATTTACTAATAAATTTGGAAATTGTGCTGGTAGAACACTTGGCTCTTTCTCTGTTTCATCATAATTGCTTTTAAAAGAAATTGTGTTTTTTTCTATATCGTCAATTAAATATTGAGAAACTTTCGATAAACGAGTTTCGGTATATCTCATTGCAGCGGCAGGATCGCCATCTATAGAACCAAAATTTCCTTGCCCTTGAATTAACGGCAGGCTCATAGAGAAATCTTGCACCATTCTAACCAAGGCATCATAAACAGACTGATCACCATGAGGATGATATTTACCAATAACATCTCCAACTATTCTTGCAGATTTTCTAAATTGTTTAGACCAATCGTATCCACCTTTGTACATTGCATATAAAATTCTTCTATGAACTGGTTTTAACCCATCTCTTACATCAGGCAGTGCACGACTTACAATTACACTCATTGCATAAGAAAGATATGATGAGCTCATCTCATCATGCATTGAGATTAATTTTATATTTTTATCTATAAACTCTTCAGTATTTTTCATAGAAGTTAAAATGGAATTTCATCATCCATATCTGACACTTGAGAAGTATCCTCAATGTTATTTTGTTGAGTTGTGTCATTTTGAATTCCACTACCAGAATTACCTCCACCCAACATTGTAAGTGAAGAATTATATCCTTGTATAACTATTTCAGTTGAGTATTTATCTTGTCCAGATTGTTCATCTTTCCATTTTCTTGTCGTAAGTTGTCCCTCAACATAAACTTGAGCACCTTTTTTTAAATATTGTTGAACAACATTTACTAAACCCTCATTAAATACAACTACACGGTGCCATTCAGTTTTTTCTTTTCTCTCACCAGTGTTTTTATCTTTCCACGATTGACTTGTTGCAAGGCTTAATCTAGCAACACTTTTGCCATTTACCATTTGCTTGATTTCAGGATCTGCGCCCAAACGACCAATTAATAATACTTTATTTAAACTTCCAGCCATAATATTTAATATTTGTTAAATTAGTTAATTAGAATTATATCACAATTCTTCTGAATATTAATTTTATTAACTCAAAGCAACTAAAATTATGATGAAAAAGATAGTTATTAAGGGCGCTAAAGAACATAATTTGAAGAATGTTACTGTAGAGATTCCAAAAGACAAATTTGTGGTCATAACGGGTCTGTCTGGGTCTGGAAAATCATCTTTAGCTTTTGATACTATCTACGCAGAAGGTCAGAGAAGATATGTAGAGAGTTTATCTGCCTATGCACGTCAATTTTTAGATAAAATGAAAAAACCAAATGTAGATTTAATAGAAGGATTAAGTCCTGCTATTGCAATAGAGCAAAAAAATACATCAAAAAATCCAAGATCTACTGTTGCAACTGTAACTGAAATTTATGATTACATGAGGGTATTGTATGCTAGAGCAGGTATCCCCTATTCACCATTTACAGGCAAACCAATAACCTCCCAAACAATTACTCAAATAGTAGATTTGGTTAAAAAATTACCAAAAAAATCAACAATATATATTTACGCTCCAGTTGTAAGAGGTCGTAAGGGTGAATATAAAAAAGATATTTTAAGTTACAAAAGAAGAGGATTTAGAAAAATTAAAATTGATAATGTTTTATATGATATAGAAAAATCACCTAATTTAGATAAAAAACTTAAGCATGATATTTCAATCTTAGTAGATAGAATAGTTTTAAATTCAAAACTTGGAAACAGATTAGCTGAAAGTATTGAATCAGCTGTAAATTTAGCTAACGGTTTAGTCTTTGTAGAATATGAAGATGAGACTCTTCCTCAAAAATTTAGAAAAATTGAAAAATTAATTTACTCTACAAAGTTTGCTTGTCCTGAAAGTGGTTTTACAATTGAGGAAATTGAGCCAAGACTTTTTTCATTTAACAGTCCCTATGGAGCTTGTGAAGAGTGTGAGGGAATAGGAATGAAATTAAATGTTGATCCAAATTTAGTTGTTCCAGATGAAAGAAAAAGTTTAGCAGATGGAGCAATTGAACCTTGGTCAAAATCAACCACATTATATTATGCACAAACTTTAGCATCTTTAGCAAAACATTATGGTTTTTCTTTAGATGAAAAATGGAAAAAATTACCCAAAAAAATTAAAGATATTATTCTGTATGGCTCAGATGAAGATGAGATTAAATTTAATTATGATGACGGATACGAGAAATATTCTTACAAAAAAGCCTTTGAAGGTGTAATTAATAATCTTGAAAGAAGATTTTTAGAGTCGGATAGTGAATGGAAAAGAGAAGCCATTGCTGAATATCAATCTGATACAGCATGCGAAGCATGTAATGGTGATAGATTAAAAGAGGAAGCTTTATGTGTTAAAATAAATGATCTTAATATTAGTGAAGTAACAAAAAAATCTATTTTAGATGCAGCTGAATGGTTTAAAAATTTAGAAAATAACCTTGATAAAAGACAATTAAAAATTGCCGAACATGTTTTAAAAGAAATAAACGAAAGATTAAATTTTCTTCTAAACGTTGGTTTAGATTATTTAACATTATCTAGAGAGTCTGGAACTTTATCAGGCGGTGAAGCTCAAAGAATAAGATTAGCATCACAAATTGGATCAGGTTTAACAGGAGTATTATATGTTTTGGATGAGCCTTCAATTGGATTACATCAAAAAGACAACGTTAAACTTATTAATGCATTAAAAAGATTACGAGATCTAGGTAATACTGTCATTGTTGTAGAGCATGACACAGAAACAATGGAGAATGCAGATCATATTATTGATCTTGGTCCTGAAGCAGGGAGTAATGGTGGTGAGATAACAGCGCAAGGATCATATGAAGAAATTAAAAAAGATAAACATAGTATTACTGGACAGTATCTTGCTAATAAAAAAACAATTGAAATTCCAAGATCACGACGTTTAGCTAAAAATGGAAGGTATGTTGAAATAAATGGTGCAAGTGGAAATAATTTAAATAATGTTAATCTTAAAATTCCAACCGGGACCTTTACCTGTGTTACTGGTGTCTCCGGTAGTGGTAAATCTACTCTAATATTACAAACTCTATTTCATGCTTTAAATTTAACTTTAAATAATAAAGCAAGAAAAACACCTAAGTCATTTAAAGGTTATAAGGGTGTAGAATTAATTGATAAAATAATTGATATTGACCAATCTCCTATTGGTAGAACACCTAGATCAAATCCAGCAACTTACACAGGGGCCTTTGGGCCTATACGAGATTGGTTTACAAGTTTACCAGAATCTAAAACTAGAGGTTATAAACCAGGAAGATTTTCCTTTAATGTTAAAGGAGGTAGATGTGAGGCTTGCGAGGGTGATGGTGTAATTACATATGAAATGCATTTTTTACCCGATGTATATATACAGTGTGATGAATGTAAGGGTACTAGGTATAATAGAGAAACTTTAGAAATAAAATTTAAAGGTAAAAGTATTGCTGATGTTTTGGATATGTCAGTTGATGAAGGGTGTGAATATTTTGAAAATATATCTAATATAAAAACAAAATTATTAACTCTTAAAAAAGTTGGATTGGGCTATATAAAAATTGGTCAGCAAGCAACTACCCTATCGGGAGGTGAAGCACAACGAATTAAACTTGCTAAAGAACTTTCAAAAAGATCTACGGGTAGAACGATGTATATTTTAGATGAACCAACTACAGGCTTACATCAACACGATATTAAAAAACTTTTAGAGATACTTCATACTTTTGTAAAACTTGGAAATACAGTGGTTGTTATTGAGCATAACTTAGATGTAATTAAAACAGCCGACTACATTGTTGATATGGGCCCAGAAGGTGGTGTAAAGGGTGGTAATATTGTCGCCGAAGGAAAACCTGAAGAAGTATGCAAAGTTAAGGGGAGTTATACCGGTCAATTTTTAAAACCTCTTCTAGCCTAAATTAAAGAACTTAAATATATTATAAAATTAGTGTATAGTTATTCAGAATCATGAGTAATTTATTATCATCTTTATCAAAAACAGTTCACGCATCTCTAGCAATAGCAATATTGTTGTTTTTAGGATTGTTTTACTTAAATGATGGGATGGCTTTTGATACGTTGTTCTGGAGTTGGTTGTTTAGATACATACATGTAATTGTAGCTATTATGTGGATTGGATTATTATGGTATTTCAATTTTGTTCAAATTCCAAATATGGGAAAAATACCAGATGAACAGAAACCAGCTATAGGTAAAGTAATAGCACCAGCTGCATTATTTTACTTCAGATGGGCTGCTGCATTAACTGTTCTTTCCGGATTAATTCTTGCTCTTCTAAATGGATATCTTCATGATGCAATGACATTGAGTATAGGTTCAGGTGTACCTAAACACACAGCTATAGGTATTGGAATGTGGCTAGGAATTATAATGGCTTTTAATGTTTGGTTTGTTATTTGGCCAAATCAAAAAAGAGCTTTGGGAATCGTTGAGAGTGATCCTGAGATTAAAGCAAAATCAGCTAAAACTGCTATGCTATTTTCTAGAACAAATACTTTATTATCATTACCAATGTTACTTACAATGGTAATAGCTCAAAACTTATATTAAATTATTTTATATCGTCTTCTCTAAGAACGGTTTTTTGTGAAACTCTTAACCTTACCAAAACAGTATTAGCAATATAAATAGACGAATAAGTTCCAAAAACAACACCAAGTATCATTGCAAGCGAAAAACCTTTTAATATTTCTCCACCAAAAAAATAAATTGCTGATAAAGCAAGTAAAGTAGTTACTGATGTTATTATAGTTCTTGATAAAGTTTCATTAATTGAAATGTTTGTTAATTCAAAAATTTTTATATCTGAATATTTTCTTAGATTTTCACGCACACGGTCAAAAATAACCACGGTATCATTCATTGAATATCCAACTATTGTTAATACAGCAGCAATTATTGATAAGTTTATTTCTAAACTAAATAGTGAAAAAACTCCTAGCGTTACAATAACATCATGAAACAAAGCTAAAATTGCACCCAAACTAAATTGCCATTCAAATCTTATCCAAATATAGATTAGCATTAATGCTAAAGACAAAGATATTGCTATAATTCCTGATTTTAGTAATTCGGCACTTACCTTTGGCCCAACATTCTCTACCCTTCTAAAATCATAGTTATTTCCAAAAGATTTATCTAAATTAGTCTTAATTTCTTCAATAATATTCTTTTTATTATCTTTATTTTCAAATTTTACTAGAAAATCTGTATCATTACCAAATTTCTTAACTGAGACATCTCCTAAATCCATTTGATTAAATCTATCTCTTAATGAGCTTACGTTTATTTTAGAATCTGTAGCTCTTAATTCAATTAAAGTACCACCTTTAAAATCTATACCAAAGTTAAGTCCTTTAAAAATTAACAATAATACTGAAACAATAATTAAAATTGATGAAAGTAAATTAAAGTGATTATAATATTTGTTAAAAGCAATCATTAGATTAATTTTTCCTTATCTTTATTTCTTGATACATAAATACTAGTAAACAATCTTGCTATGAAATAGACTGAAAATAGTGTTGTAAATATTCCAACTCCTAAGGTTACAGCAA
>CACJBQ010000028.1 GCA_902591695.1 uncultured Pelagibacteraceae bacterium
TTAGATACACCAGTTATACTTCTAACTGCTAAAGGGGAAGCAAGTGAAAGAGTTGAAGGGTTAGAGATTGGTGCTGATGATTATTTACCAAAACCATTTGAACCAAAAGAATTAATTCTAAGAATACAAAATATATTAAATAAGACTATCAAAACAGATCAAAAAAGGGTTATAGAATTTGAAAATGTGAAAATTGATTTGAATAAACTTTTAATATTTAAAAATAATAAAGAATTTAAGATTAATGCAACTGAAAAGACAATTTTAGAAAAAATGATTAATAACCCGGGTAAAACATTTTCTAGGGAAGATATTGGTCAATTAATCAATCTAGATAAAGAAAGATCAATAGATGTTATTATTACTAGGCTTAGAAAAAAAATTGAAATTGATCCAAAAAATCCAAAATTTTTACAGACAATAAGAGGTGTAGGATATGTTCTCTGGATTGAGTAATTACTTAAAAAAAATATTACCAAAAAGATTATTTTACAGAGCGCTTCTTATAGTTGCTATTCCAGTTTTAGTTTTGCAACTAGTAATTACAATTGTTTTTTTTGATAGCCTTTGGATCAAAACAAACAAAGGTATGACAAGAACCTTGGTAAATGAAATTAGTACATTTATTGAAGCCTATGGAAGTGAGCAAGAAAATAAACAAGAGTTGTTAGATCTTTTTTCCATATTTTTAGATTTAAATATTGAATTCACCAATAACGAAGAATTACAAAATACAGATACTGAAAGATGGTTTAGTCCTATAGATAGAACTTTAAGAAGAGAACTAAAATCTAAATTTGGATTAGATGAATACTGGTTTGATACAACAATTTATAAAGAATTAATTGATTTAAGAATTAAATACGAAGATGGTTATTTTAAATTTTTAGTGCCTAAAGATAGAGTTGCAAGTTCTTCAGCAAGAATATTTGCACTTTGGATCACAGTACCTGCAATTATAATGGTGATCATTTCTCTAATATTTTTTAAAAAATCAAACTAGGCCAATCACTAACCTAGCTCGTGCGGCTGAAAGGTTTGGTAAAGGGGAAAATATTGAAGAGTTCAAACCTGCTGGAGCCCTTGAAATAAGACAAGCAGGACATGAATTTGATAAGATGAGAAAGAGAATTGAAAGACACTTAAATCAAAGAACAGAAATGTTATCTGGAATAAGTCATGATTTAAGGACACCCTTAACAAGGATGAAACTACAATTAGCTTTTATAAAAGATAAAGAAACTGTTGATAAATTGACTGAAGACATCAATGAAATGGAGAAAATGTTAAATGAATATTTGCAATTCACCAGCTCATCATATGTTGAAAAAGATGAAATGTTTAATCTATCTGAATTAATTTCAGAAGTTATTGAAAAATATAATAATGAAAATATTTCACAAAACTTAATGCCAAGAATTTACTTTAATGGCAGGAAAAATTTAATTAATAGATGTCTAAATAATTTAATGGATAATTCATTGAAATATGCAAATAAAGTTGAAATTAGCTTAAGTAAAAAAAATACAAACTTATTCATTATTATTGATGATGATGGTCCTGGAATACCAAAAAATGAGTATGAAAATGTATTTAAACCTTTCTATAAAATAGATAAAGGTCGAGCAGACTCTAAATCAAGTGTTGGTCTTGGCTTGTCAATTTCATCAGACATTATCAAATCTCATGGAGGAAATATAATGTTAGAAAAATCAAAAATGGATGGCTTAAGAGTTAAGGTTTTCTTGCCCGTTTAACTTTTTTTACTTTTTTTTTCTCAAGTTTATTTATTTTATTTTCAAGATTCTCAACACGTTTTGAGAGTACTTCAAACTCATCTTTACTTGTAAGTTTCATTTTAAAAACAAACTCATCTCTTTTGGATTTTAAGATATTAAATAATTCAGTAGTTAAGTCTTTTGAAGATACTAGTCCCTGCTCTATTAATTTAGCAAACTTATCAATTATAAATTTAGAATTTTTCATATTTAAGATATACATTATAAGTATTATTAAAAATGTTCATTAATAATTTTGACCCAGTAGCCTTAGAAATATTTTCTTTTGAAATCAGGTGGTATTCTTTAGCTTATATATTTGGAATTATATTGGGCTGGATTCTCGCTAAAAAATTATTTATCAAAGATATAGAAGTTAAAAATAAATTTGATGATTACTTAACTTATTTAATTATAGGTATAATTTTAGGAGGCAGACTTGGTTATATTTTTATTTATAATTTAAGTTTTTATATAAATAATCCATTAGATATATTTAAAATTTGGCAAGGAGGAATGTCCTTCCATGGTGGTTTAATTGGAGTTATTTTCGCATCTTTATTTTTTGCTAAAAAAAATAATCAAAACCCATTTTTATATTTGGATATTGTCGCTTTAGTAGCTCCAGTTGGGTTATTTTTTGGAAGAATAGCAAACTTTATAAATTCAGAATTGTATGGAACTATAACTAATGTACCCTGGGCAGTAACATTTATACAAGTAGATAATCTTCCTAGGCACCCCTCGCAATTATACGAAGCACTGTCAGAAGGTTTGTTTTTATTTTTAATATTAATTTTTTTTAAAAATAAATTTTCAGATAAACCTGGTGTAATTTCAGGATTATTTTTAATAATTTACTCAATCTTCAGATTTATTGTTGAATTTTATAGAGTACCAGATGAACAGCTTGGTTATATATTTTTAAATTTCACGATGGGGCAAGTAGTAAGTTTAATATTTACAATATCAGGGCTAATCTTATTTTATTTAAAATATGAAACTCGCTAAGACAAATAATTTACCATTAGATCAATTTATAAATTTAGCTCTTTACGATAAGGACAAAGGTTATTATATGAAAAAAAATCCTTTTGGTGAGGATGGTGACTTTATTACAGCTCCTAATATTACAAGATTATTTTCAGAAATAATTGCAATTTGGACAATCACTTTTTGGAAAAGTATAGGCTCTCCAAAAAAATTTAATTTGCTAGAACTGGGATCTGGGAATGGGGAAATGATGAAAGTCATAGATGAGACACTTATAAATTTTCCCGAATGTTACAATGCATGCAGTTTTATAATTCATGAAAAAAGTGATTTTTTAATAAATGAACAAAAAAAAAATTTAAATTCTAAAAAATTTTTATGGTTAAAAGATATTAAAAAAATAAACTCAAACCCAACAATTTTTTTAGCTAATGAATTCTTTGATGCCATACCAATCAAACAATTTTTTAAAAAAAAAGATGGTTGGTTTGAAAGATTTGTGAATTTGAATGATCCAAAAAAAGCTGAGTTTAAAGATGAAAAAATTGATATAGAAAAAATTGAGAAACATCTAAATTTTGAAATTTCAAAAAATCAGAACGTTATAGAATATTCACCAGATACATTTAAATATTTAAGAGCAATTTGCGATTTAATACAAAAAAATGATGGAGGAATGTTAGTTATTGATTATGGTTATGCAGACAGCAAAATGCATGAAACTCTTCAAGCAGTAAATAATCACAAATATTCTAACATTTTAGAAAATATTGGAGACTCCGATATTACTTACAATATAAACTTTCATTCTTTTGAGAAATTTATAAATCAGTTTAAAGAAATTAATTCAATTTTTACAAATCAAAAAAAATTTTTAACAAGTATGGGTATTCTTCAAAGAGCAGAAATAGTCAGTAAAAATATAGCATTTTCTAAAAAGGCAGATTTATTTTATCGAGTAAGACGTTTGATAGATGAAAAGCAAATGGGTGAATTGTTCAAAGTCATGCTTGTAAAAAATAAGAAAAATAATTTTAAAACAGGTTTTCAAAATTGATAAAATCAAAAAAACTTTCAAAAATTAAAACAATTAAACACGGTTTTTTTAATAAAACTGGTGGTAAATCAAAAAAAATTTATAAAAGTTTAAATTGTGGTCCTGGATCTAAAGATCATCCTTCAGATGTTAAAAAAAATTTAAAAATTGTTAAAAAAAAAATAAAAAGCACTGCTAAAAATATTTTCTTACTTCATCAAATACATAGTAATAAGTTTGTTTATATTAATAAAAAAAATATATTTAAATCAAAACCAAAAGCAGACGCAGTAATTACAAATCAAAAAAATTTACCAATTGGTGTTTTAACTGCTGATTGTGTACCAATTTTAATTTGTGATGATAGAACAAATTTGATTGCAGCAATTCATGCTGGGTGGAAGGGTGCATACAAGGATATAATTAGTAGGGTAATCAAATTTATGATCAAAAAAGGCTCTATTCCTAAAAATATTACTGCAGCTATCGGACCTGCTATCTCGGCTAAAAATTATGAAGTCAAGGAAGATTTAAAAAGAAAATTTATTAAAAAGGATAAAAAAAATAATAAATTTTTTAAAATTAAGTACAAAAAGCTTTATTTTGATTTACCAAAATATGTAAAATCATGTCTTTTAAAGAATAAAGTTAAAAATATTGAGTCCATAAATATTGATACATTTGATATTAATAATAATTTTTTTAGTGCGAGAAGAGCTTTAAAACTAAATCATGATGATTATGGTAGAAATATTTCAATAATTATGCTTAATTAAGCTTCTTTAATGAAATTATTATCCGGAAATAGCAACAAACCATTAAGCAAGAATATTGCTAAATATCTTAAATCTAAATTGGTTAACTCTAGTATTAGAAATTTTTCTGATGGAGAAATTTATGTTGAAATAAATGAGAATATCAGAGGAAACAGTATTTTTATAATTCAATCTGTATCTTCGCCTGCTAATGATAATTTGATGGAGCTTTTATTGTGTATTGATGCACTTAAAAGATCTTCTGCAAAAAATATAACTGCAGTAATTCCATATTTTGGTTATGCTAGACAGGACAGAAAAGTAGTACCAAGAACATCAATTTCTGCAAAATTAGTGTCAAACTTAATTACAAAAGCGGGTGCTGACAGAGTAGTTACTGTTGATTTACATGCAGGTCAAATTCAAGGTTTCTTTGATATTCCAGTAGACAACTTGTTTGCAACACCTATTTTTGCAAGACATGCAAAAAAAAAGATAAAAAGTAAAAACCTAATTTGTGTTGCTCCAGATGTGGGTGGAACTGAGCGAGCAAGAGCACTAGGTAAACTATTAAATGTCGGATTAGCGATTGTAGATAAAAGACGACCAAAACCAGGTCAATCTCAAGTTATGAATGTGATAGGAGATGTAAAAGATAAAACTTGCATAATTGTAGATGATATAATCGATTCAGGAGGAACAATAGTAAATGCAGCTAAAGCTCTTAAAGATAGAGGGGCTAAAGAAGTTTATGTTTATATAACTCATGGTGTACTTAGTGGTGAAGCTGTAAAAAAAATTAAAAATTCAGTAATTAAAAATTTAGTGATAACTGATACAATCGATAACATGAGCAGAACTAAAGGTGTAAAAAACATTGAGGTTCTGTCAATTTCAGGGCTTATGGGAGAAGCAATTAAAAGAATATCTAATTCAACCTCAGTATCAGATTTATTCAAATAAATACCTTGAGTTATTAAGGAACTTGAGCTAAAAACCCTTGTTTTTATGAATTCATTAGACGCTAACATCAGAACTACAAAAACTAAAGGTGAGCTCAATTCACTTAGAGATAAAGGTGATGTACCAGCGATAATTTATGGTGGTGAAGCTCAAAATGAAAAGATTTCTATATCTAAAAAGGTACTTAAATCA
>CACJBQ010000029.1 GCA_902591695.1 uncultured Pelagibacteraceae bacterium
AGTATGCCTTTATTCTTGTCTCCAACGGCAATGCAAAGTTTGTATGATCCTGAGGGTGACAAGGCTTCTGCTAGAGCTGCAGAGAAGTTTGATACAATTTACAGCATGTCCACAATGGCGTCTTTTTCAATTGAAGAGGTTGCAAATATTTCTAGCGGGCCAAAACTTTTTCAACTTTATATTCACAAAGATAAAGCAATTACTGATGATTTAATCGAAAGATGCAGTAGAGCTAATTTTGATGGAATGTGTATTACTGTTGATACACTTGTTGCTGGAAATAGAGAAAGAGATCATAGAACTGGATTTACGACACCACCTAAATTTACTTTGGATAGTTTATTGAGTTTTGCAATGAGACCTGGATGGGTTTTCAAATATTTTACAAATAAAAAATTTGAATTAGCAAATATAAAAAACAAAACTGATAAAGGTACTAATATTGCAAAATCAGTTATGGATTATATTAATGAACAATATGATCCAGCAATGAATTGGAAAGATGCAGAATATTGTATAAAAAAATGGAATAAGCCTATGGCATTAAAAGGTGTAATGTCAGTAGAGGATGCCAAAAGAGCAATAGATATTGGTTGTACAGCAATCATGATTTCAAATCATGGAGGAAGACAACTTGATGGATCAAGATCTCCATTTGATCAAGTTAAAGCAATTTCAGACGCAGTTGGCGATAAACTAGAAATTATTCTTGATGGTGGTGTAAGAAGAGGAACACATGTTCTTAAAGCTTTAGCTGCAGGAGCAACTGCATGTAGTTTTGGAAAAGCATTCCTTTTTAGCTTGGGTGCTGGTGGACAAAAAGGTGTTGAAAGACTTTTAGAAAATATGCAAAAAGAAATTAGAAGAAATATGATTTTAATGGGCTGTAAGTCTGTTAAAGACCTTGATGCGTCAAAAATAATATATAGAGACTAAAATATAAGAATTTTAAGCATTTATTTGATAAATTAAACTTTTAAACTAAATAGACAAAAAACTATTTTTCGTTTAGTTTGACGATTTTAATTTTTAAAATGTTATGGAACTTGCAAAATCTTTAAATAGGCTTGGAACTGAAAGTGCTTTTTCAGTTTTAGCTGAAGCTAAAAAGCTTGAAGCGCAAGGTAAACCTATGATCCACTTAGGTCTAGGTCAACCTGATTTCAAAACTCCAAAGCATGTTGTTGAAGCAGCAAAAAAAGCATTAGATGATGGCCATCACGGATATGTTCTTTCAAATGGTATTTTAGAATGCAGACAAGCAGTAACTAGATGGATTAAAAAGCGTTACAGTGCGGAAGTGGATCCTGAAAGAATTATAATTATGCCAGGTGGAAAACCAACAATGCATTATGCAATACAGTGTTTTGGTGAACCAGGAGCAGAGATAATTCATCCTACTCCAGCGTTCCCTATTTATGAGTCTATGATTAATTATACTGGCTCTACCGCAGTGCCTTACGATTTAACTGAAGATAAAGATTTAAAGTTTAGTGCAGATAAAATTTTATCTTTAATCACTGATAAAACCAGATTGTTGATTTTAATAAATCCAAATAATCCTACTGGAAGTTTTGTAGAAAAGTCTGAAATAGATAAATTGGCTGAGGGTTTAAAAAAACATCCTCATGTAACTATTTTAAGTGACGAAATTTATAGTAGACAAATTTTCGATGATAAGGAAATGCCAACATTCTTCAATTATCCTGAATTAAGAGAAAGATTAATTGTCTTGGAGGGGTGGAGCAAAGCTTATTCTATGACTGGTTGGAGACTTGGATGGAGTTTTTGGCCAGAAAATTTAGTTGAGCATGTAAATAAATTATTAATTAATAGTGTCTCATGTGTAAACGCTGCTGCTCAATTTGCAGGTATCGCAGCTTTAGATGGACCTGATGACTCAATTGATGAGATGATGGAAAAATTTACTTTAAGAAGAAAATTAATTCACGAGGGCTTAAATAGTTTACCGGGAGTAGAATGCAGTTTACCTGGTGGAGCGTTTTATGCATTCCCTAAGGTTATTGGAACTGGAATGGACGGCAGTGAATTTTGTAAAAGAGCTATGCATGAGGCGGGTGTTGCTATAGTTCCCGGTACAGCTTTTGGAAAAACGTGCAAAGATTACGTCAGATTTAGCTTTGCAGCCTCTCGAGATAACATTTCTAACGCATTGGAAAATATCAAAAAAATGTTAGGCTAAGCTATGTCAGAAATAGCTTTACCAAAAATTGATAGTTCTATTATAAATAGAAAAAGTGAAATAGTAAAAAAACTTTCAAAGTTAACTAATATAGAAAATGTATTGAGTGAGGCTGATGAATTAAGACCATATGAAACAGACGCTTTATCAGTTTATACGCAAACACCATTAGCCGTAGTACTTCCAGAAAACACAGAAGAAGTAAGTGAGATATTAAAATTTTGTCATAGTGAAAATATCAAAGTTGTACCAAGAGGCGCAGGCACAGGATTGTCTGGCGGAGCATTACCTCTTCAAGATGCTATTCTTCTTGGTTTAGGTAAATTTAATAAAATATTAGAAATTGATTACGAAAATAAATGTGTTGTAACTCAGCCAGGAGTTACAAATCTAGGCATTACTCATGCAGTACAACACAAAGGATTTTATTATGCGCCAGACCCTTCGAGCCAGTTAGCATGTTCTATAGGTGGAAATGTTGCTGAAAATTCTGGTGGAGTTCACTCATTAAAGTATGGAACGACTACAAACAATATTTTAGGTGTACAAATGGTAATGATGGATGGAACTATTTGTAGATTTGGAGGCAAATCGTTTGATCAAGAGGGATATGATCTTATGGGTTTAATTTGTGGTTCAGAAGGTTTATTGGGGGTTGTTACCGAAGTTACAGTTAAAATTTTAAGAACACCTGAAGTAGTAAGAGCGGCTTTGATAGGTTTTCCATCTATTAAAGAAGGTGGAGATGCAGCCTCAGAAATTATTTCAAGTGGAATAGTTCCAGCAGGAATGGAAATAATGGATAAGGCTTTAATTGAGGCAACAGATAATTTTAGTAAAGCGGGATATCCCCGTGATGCAGAATTATTATTAATAGTGGAACTTGATGGTACAGAATCAGAGGTTAATGAGTTAATTAAAAAAGTAGAGGCAATCTGTAAAAAAAATAATTGCTCTAGTCTTAAACTTAGCAATAGTGAGAAAGAAAGACTTTCATTCTGGGCTGGAAGAAAAGCAGCTTTCCCAGCGTGTGGAGCTATGGCACCTGATTACTATTGTATGGATGGTTCTATTCCCAGAGGCAAGCTTGCTGAAGCATTATTAGAAATAAAAAAATTATCTGAAAAATATGAATTACCAGTGGCAAATTGTTTTCACGCAGGTGATGGAAATTTACATCCACTTATTATGTTTGATGGAAATGATAAAGAACAACTTAGAAAAACTGAAGAGTTTGGTTCAGAAATATTAAAAACATGTGTAAGACTTGGTGGAGTAATTACAGGAGAGCATGGTGTTGGTATAGAAAAGCGAGAACTTATGTGTGAAATGTTTAATGATAACGATATTCAACAACAATTGAGTATCAAAAAATCATTAGATGAAAAAAATTTATTAAATCCTGGAAAAGTTTATCCTATACTTAGAAAATGTGCAGAGGAAGGAAGGGTTCATGTCCACAAAAATAAAGATAAATTCCCAGATCTTCCAAGATTCTAATAACATCTATTACCCAAAAGATGAGACAGAAGTTTCAGATCTAATTAGGGAACTATATAAACAAGATTCTCCAACAGAAATTATCGGTAACAATTCAAAAAGTTTCATTGGAAATAAAACGCAGTCAGCTAACACTACGTCTTTATCTAAAATCTCAGGTATTATCGATTATAGACCTGAAGAATTGTATATCAAAGTTAAAGCTTGTACACCAATCAATGAAATCGAGCAGGTCTTAAGCGAAAATAATCAAGAGCTAGCTTTTGAACCAATAGACTTTGGGTTTATTAAAGAAGGTAAGTCAAATAAAGGGACAATAGCAGGATACTTATCCTGCAACTATGCAGGTTCACGAAGATTTAAAGTTGGTAGTGTGAGAGATCATGTTCTAGGTTTTAAGGGAGTTAATGGAAAAGGAGATATAATTAAATCAGGAGGTACTGTTGTAAAAAATGTTACAGGTTATGATTTATCAAAACTAATTGCAGGCTCATTTGGTACTCTT
Source organism: uncultured Pelagibacteraceae bacterium (assembly GCA_902591695.1). Taxonomy (GTDB): domain Bacteria; phylum Pseudomonadota; class Alphaproteobacteria; order Pelagibacterales; family Pelagibacteraceae; genus Pelagibacter. The sequence goes on from CACJBQ010000029.1 coordinate 4,209, forward strand.
GTTGCTTTAACCGAAATTACGCTAAAGGTGCTACCTAAGAAAGATTCTTCTAAAACTGTAATAATTTATCCTAGTAATTTCGAACAAATTTATGATTTTTTTAATAAACTATCTAGCTCAAGTAGCGAAATTTCTGGCGCTGTTTTTATTCCTGAACAATCAAAAAATAAAGATTTTGTTACTAAAAAAAATTCTGTTTTTAAGTTTAATGATCTTAAATCTAATGTTTCATTTATTGCATTTAGAGTCGAAGGGGACAAAATTTCAATTGAAGAAAAAATTAACAATTTAAAAAAAGAACTTGAATTAAATAATTCAGATATCTCTACCCTTGACGTCTATCAATCAGAACCATTTTGGAAAAAAGTAAATAATTTAGAGGTATTTGAAAAGACCGAACATAATTTAATACGAATGGTGATACCACCTGCAAACGGTTCAAAACTATGCAAATATCTAGAAAACAACCATAATTATTTTGTTGATTGGTGTGGGTCGTTATTCTGGATTGAAGTTAATAGTAAAAAAGAAGAAAAGATTAAAGACTTAAAAAAAATGGCAAAAGATTTTGGAGGTTATTTGACAGTAATTAAAACTTCATCAGAATATGATTACGGAGAAGCTATTTTTACTGTTGATAAAGTACGTTTAATCATTTCTGAAAAAGTAAAACAAAGTTTTGATCCTAAAAGAATTTTAAACCCAGGGAAAATGTATAGAGGAGTTTAATGCAAACAAAATTTACAGAAGAACAGCTTAGAGATCCTGACAATTTTGCAAATGAAAAAGTTTTTAAAAAGTGTGTGCATTGTGGAATGTGTAATGCTACATGCCCTACACATCAACTTCTAGGTGACGAGTTAGATGGTCCTAGAGGACGTATTTATCTTATCAAAGATATGTTGGAAAATAATAGGAAACCAACTGAGAAGGTTGTAAAGCATATCGATCGATGCCTCTCATGTTACAGCTGTATGACTACTTGTCCTGCAGGGGTAAATTACATGCATATAATTGATCATGGAAAAAAATATATTGAAAAAAATTATCAAAGATCTCTCTTTGACAAACTAATAAGGTATTTTTTATCCATTACTCTTCCAAATACAAAAGTTTTTCGATTATCAAGTTTATTAGTAAAATTATCAAAGCCATTCAAATTCTTAATGC
>CACJBQ010000030.1 GCA_902591695.1 uncultured Pelagibacteraceae bacterium
ACCCCGCAATGCCTGATAGAGCAGCACCAATTAAATAACCAAGACCTACTAGTGGACTAAATGCAATACTCACAATTACTAAAACTACAGCACCAACAATAGCAATAGTTTTGTATTGTCTTGCTAAATATGCTTTTGCACCAATTTGAATTGCAGATGCAATATCTTTCATTTTTGCATTTCCTGCACTTGAATTAAGAATGTTTTTACCAGTTAAAAATCCATAAACGATAGATAATAAACCAGCTCCAATTGTGTATAATAGTATTGTTTCGACTGTTCCGCTCATATTAACCTTAAGTTGTTGGTTGTTAAATTTTTAAGCCCGCACAATACAAAAAAAGATAAAAAAGACAACGATTAACTTCTAAAACCGATGAATATAACCTTTGGATTTAGCTCGTATTTGCTTGCCTTTTTCATCGAATATCAAAGATCTATCTTTACCAGATACAATTTTACCAATTTTAGTTATTTTAATTCCAGTTGTTTTAGAAGCTTTTTGAATGATTCTAGCTTTCTTAATATCTGCAGTAAATAATACTTGATAATCATCTCCATTAGAAATTAGATTAATTTTTTTCAATCTTTGTTTTTTAATTAAATTACTCAATTTATTGGAAACAGGTATTTTATTTTCAAACAAGTGAAATGATAAACTTTGTCTATTAATCATTTTTGCTAAATCATCAATTAATCCATCTGAAACATCAATAGAGCTGTTTGCAAATTTAAATAAATATTTTGTTAAATCTAAAGGTAACTCTGGTTTATAATATTTATCTATAAAGAATAATTTGTCTTTATTTTTAAATTTAACTTTATTACTTAATGCTTTAAGTCCTAAATAACTATCTCCCAAATTTCCAGTCACATAAATGTCATCATTTAATTTAGCCTTATTACGATAGATTATTTTATTTGAATATCCTAATGAAGTGATTGTGAAACTTAGTTTGTTTGAAAAAGTTGTATCTCCACCACATAAATAAATATTAAATTTATTTTGTTCTGATTTAAGTGATTTTGAGATTTTATATAAATTTTTTTTTGTAAATGTTTTTTTATTACCTGAGGCAGAAATAAAATAAAATTTTGGTTTAACACCTTTACAAATTAAATCAGAAATTGATGACCTTAATATTTTTTTAATTACTAAATCTGGAGATTTAAAATCATAAAAATGCGAACCATTATTGTATGTATCAATAGATATAACAACACCTCTTTTTTTGTCAAAAAAAACATCGTCGTTTAGATTAAGAGCAGATTTATTTTTTTTAGCTATTTTAAAAAAATAATTATTTATTAGATCAAATTCATGCATTGTTAGATCTTAATTTTTTTCCAACGTTGTCTAATAAAGCATTAAGATACTTTGTTTGTGAATCTTCAAGAAAAAAATTAGATGAATTTAAATATTCTTTAATAATTATATTAATAGATAAATTTGGCTTATACATGAATTCATAAGTTGCGGCTTTTAAAATTGTTTGAAAAACTTTGTCTAATTTTTCAAATACAAATTTATCACCTAATTTATTATTTAATTCATCTAAAATAAGATCGTTTCTTTCTATCGTTCCTAGAACAATATCTTTAATAAATTTTTTAAATCTGTGTTTTGGAAAATCTAAATCATCATCTTGATTATAAAATTTACCATATAATTTCTGAATAATTATAACTCTAGGGTTATTTTTTGGATTAAAATGAGTTCTCATTTTTGAGACAAAACTGAAATCACAGCTTCTGCAGCTTCAGAACCCTTTTTTCTTCTTGCTCTTGCTTGAGCCATATTAAGACAGGTAATTATTCCATTTCCAATTGGTTTTTTACTATCTATAGATAATTTCATTATGGCATCTGTTGAAGCTTGAGAAATAAAATCAAAGTGTGGCGTTTGACCTTTAATTACACATCCTAAAGCTAAAAAACCATCATATTTTTTTAAATTTTTTGAGATTGTAACTGGAATTTCAAAAGCACCTGGTACTTTAATAATTTTTATTATATTTTTTTTTGGAATTATTTTTAAAGCACTGCTTATTAAACCATCAGCAATATCTTTATAATAATCTGCTACAACAATTAAATATTTTTTTTTCATCAAATTAATTCCTGTTTTGTAATTTTTATACCATAACCATCAAGACCAATAACTTTTTTTGGTGATTTTGTGATTAATATCATGTTTTTAATTTTTAAGTCTTTAATAATTTGAGCTCCAATACCATAATTTCTTATTAACTTGTCATTCCCTTTTTTATAAAAATCTTTATTTTTATAATCTTTTAAGGTCTGAGTTACTGATTTTAAATTTGAGTCTTTAATAAATACCAAGACACAATTTTGATATTTTTTAAAATAATTTAGAGTCTTATTAAATGAGTTTGGTAATGATTGATTTATTAAATAGTTTTGGACCACATTAGATGAAATAACTCTTACTCTTGGAGTGATACCTTTTTTTATTTTACCTTTTATTAATGAAAAATGTTCTGAGCCATCTAAAAGATTCTCATAAATTCTAATATTATATTTTTGATTTTTTACATCAATCTTGCTTTGTTTTTTAAGTTTAATAAGTTTTTCTTTTTTTAGTCTATATGCGATAAGATCTTCTATCTTTCCAATTTTTAATTTATGTTTTTTTGCAAAGTTAATTAAATCCTTACCTCTAGCCATAGTTCCATCTTCATTCATAATTTCACAAATTACGGCGGAGTTATTTTTTTTTGCCAATTTAGATATATCTACAGAAGCTTCAGTATGCCCTGCTCTAACCAGGACTCCACCATCTTTGGCTATTATTGGAAACACGTGACCAGGCGAAACAATTTCATTTTTATTTACATTTTTTTTAGAAGCAATTTTAATTGTTCTAGCTCTATCTTTGGCAGATATACCAGTTGTTATTCCTTTTTTTGCTTCAATAGAAATTGTAAATGCCGTCTTGTTTCTTGATTGATTTACTGGAGACATTAAAGATAAATTTAATCTTTTTGCTTGAAGTGAATCAAGCGCTAAACAAATTAAGCCACGACCGTATTTTGCCATGAAGTTAATGTTCTTTGCATTTGAGTCTGATGTTGAAATAACTAAATCCCCTTCATTTTCTCTTTTTTCATCATCTACTAAAATAAACATACCACCTTTTTTGGCTACACTTATAATTGACTCTATTGACGCAAAATTATTTTTTTCCATTAAAATAGTTCCTTACATATTTAGACAAGATATCTACCTCTATGTTGACTAAACTAGATTTTTTTAAAGTTGATAAATTCGTTTCTTTATAGGTATGAGGGATAATCCAAATTTGGAAACCTTTTTTAGTCACTTTTGAAATTGTAAGAGAAATACCATTCACACAGATTGATGCTTTTTCTATTAAATGTTTTCTTTCTTTTTTAGGTAAATCAAAGTCAAAAAGAAATGATTTATCTATTTTTTTAATACTCAATACTTTACCAACAGTATCAACATGACCTTGACAAATATGTCCTGAAATTTTTGTCCCATATTTTAAAGGTAATTCTAAATTTATTTTATCTTTTATTTTTAAAAATTTGAATTTTGATCGAATTATCGTTTCTTTCGAAAGATAAAATTCCATAATTTTGGATTTATATGAGATTAAAGTTAGACAAACACCATCGCAGGCAACAGACAAACCCACATCTTTATTAGATACTTTAACATTGCTTTTAACAAAAATGTTAAGACCTTTAGGTCTTTTAATAATTTTAGTAATAGTACCTTGGTTATAAATTATTCCGTTAAACATTTTTTCTAACTATATAGTGTTATTTTGTCTTTTCGTAAATTGAGATTTAGATTAATTTTTGTTTTATATTTTTGATTTAATATATTTTGACTACTAAATTTCAAATATTCTAAGTTTTTAGAAAGGTTTTTTGGACTTTTATATAAATAAAATTTATTAAATATTTTATTCTTAATTAGTGAATTTGTTAATTTATCTCCCCCTTCTATTAACAAATTTCTGCATCCATAATTATGTAATTTTTTCAAAATTAATTTAATATCAAATCTGTTATTTCTATCAATTCGAGATTTAATTAGTTGAATTCCTTTTCTTTTAAATTTTGAAATTTTTGATCTGTCAGCTTTATTATAAAAAATTAAAGTATTTTTATTGTTAGAAGTTTTAATTATATAACTATTCATTTTAGAATTTAGCTTGTTGTCTAAAATAATTCTTTTTGGAGAAAATTTTTCAAAGCCCTTCAAACGACAATTTAATTTTGGATTATCTTTATTTAGTGTTTTTTGAGTAATCATCAAACTATCATTTTGATATCTCAACATGTGTGTAAACCGATCTGAGTTAGAATTTGTAATCTTTTTATTTTTCTTGCTGTAAATAATATTATTTTTTGAAATAGCTATTTTACCAGTGACGAAGGGTAATTTTTTCTTTCTATTAAAAAAATAAGGTAAATAAAAACTTTCAACTTTACTTTTCAATAAACCTTTTTTTACAATTATTTTTTTTGACTTTAAAATTTTAAAACTTTTATTTCTTACTCTTTTGTCTATGTCGGTGACAGCATATATAACCTCTGAAATTTTTGATTTAATTATCATGTCAGTACATGGTGGTGTTAAACCATGATGACAACACGGCTCTAAAGTAACATACATTTTTGAACCATCTAATTCTTCAAAACTATTTTTAATTGCATTAAATTCAGCGTGTGGTCTTCCATTAAATGAAGTTTGTCCTATGGAAATAATTTTATCATTTTTGACAATAACACAACCTACAGAAGGATTTGATCCTGTCTGTCCATGACGAGATTTAGCCAAGTCTAAGGCTAATTCCATGTAAAATTTATCTTTTGATGAAAATTTATCTTTTTTTGTAGACATCAAGCTTGTCCACGAATTGTACGAAATCTTTTTCCTCTCTAAAGTTTCTATATACAGATGCAAATCTTACATATCCAACTGGGTCTAAATCTTTTAATCCATCCATAACCATTGTCCCAATTGTATTAGTAGATATTTCACTTTGGCCAAGTTCTTCCAAAGATCTTGAAATATTACTGATGAATTTTTCTATTGTTTCTGTATCAATAGGTCTTTTTTTAAGAG
>CACJBQ010000031.1 GCA_902591695.1 uncultured Pelagibacteraceae bacterium
TAATTTAGATAATAATAACTTAGATGAAAAAACTAAAAACTATCTTATTGCTATTCAAGATAAGCTTGAAATAGCATTATCATCAACAGGTATAGAAAAGTTTGAACCAAATTTAAACGATAATATTATGGAGGTTATGGGATGCACTCCGTCTAGAAAAACCCAAAAAACAAACAACAAAAATAAAGTAAATTTAATATCTAGAGTGTTAAAGCCAGGCTACCGTATTTTGATAAAGGATGATAAGTTCAATTACATAAAAAATGCTGAGGTAGAAATATTTGAGTTGGAGCAGAAATGACTAAAATAATAGGTATAGATTTAGGAACAACGTATTCAGCAATCGCACAATTAGATGATCTTGGAAATCCTGAGGTCCTCTCTTCTACAGACGAAAATAGAAAAATTACAGCAAGTACAATTTATGTTAGTGGGGAAAAAGTAATAGTTGGTGATAAAGCTTTAGATGCTTTGGCAGCTACCCCTAAAAATGTAATTTCAGAAACTAAAAGACAAATGGAAAACGATGTTGTTTATTCCGTTGAAAAAGGAGCGTGGGTAGAAAAAGATGAAGCTGAAGAAAATTGTTATACTCCTGCTCAAGTTAGCTCTTTTATTTTAAGCAAATTAAAAGGATATACATCTGATGTTCAAAAGGCTGTAATTACAGTTCCAGCTTTGTTTGCAGAAAAGGCAAGAGTTGCAACTTTAGATGCAGCAAAAATGGCAGGTATAGAGGTAATCGAATTAATCAATGAACCTACTGCAGCAGCTTGTTATTATGCAAGTTTACCTAATGTAGAAAAAATTACAGGAAAAATTTTAGTTTTTGATCTTGGTGGCGGAACATTTGATGTAACTCTTTGTGATGTTGTTGACCAAAAAGTTGATGTGATTACTTCAAGAGGAGATAAGTGGTTAGGTGGAAAAGATTTTGATCAAGAAATATTAAATTTGATTGATGAAAAATATAAAAAAGAAACTGGAAAAAACTTAGATCTAAGCGAGGGAAAGTTACAGTATTTAGAAATTGCTGAAAGAATAAAAAGAAGCCTATCGGTAAAAAATAAACATGCAGAAGTTGTTGAAGGGCCAGAAGGTCCTAAAAAGATTGAAATTTCAAGATCAGAGTTTGAGCAATCAATCCAAATGCACATAGAGAAACTTAAGATGCTGCTGGAAGAATGTATTGATGGTTCTGGTCATGAAGTTGGTGAAATAAATCACACATTACTTGTTGGGGGATCTACTAGAATACCAATCATATCAAAAACTATTGAAAAAGTTATGGGCAAACCTCCTTTAAAAGGAGTTAATGTTGATGAGGCTGTTGCTGCTGGTGCTGCCGTGTATGCCGGACTAAAATCAAAAAATTCACTTAATACAGCTCAAAAAAAAGCAATAGGAAAAGTTCAATTAAAAGATGTTTGTAATTTTTATATGGGAACATTAATTCAAAGAGACGACCCAGTACTTAATAGAAAAGTAACAGAGAACTTGGTGGTAATTGAAAGAGATACCAAGTTGCCTGCTGAAGAAACTACAACAGTTTACACACTATATGACGATCAACACGCAATTGATTGTTCAATTACTCAAAGTGAAGGAAGAGAATCTAACCGAGAGTTTGTAAATTTAATTCATCAAGGTGATTTAGAATTTCCTGATAAAAAACCCAAGGGTAGAGAAATAGAAATTACTTACAAATACGATACTAGCGGAGTGATGCACTGTACTTTTAAAGATGTTAGTTCAGATAAAAAGTATGAAATTTCCTTAAGACCAGAGTCTGCTGAAGATCTAAGAAAACAATATGAGACTATAGAACATATAGTTATTGAGTAAGTGAAAATAAAAAAACCAAATCTTGATGAATTAAAATCTATAAATAAAGATTTAAGCAAAATACCAGTATTTGGTATTTCATTTTTTGATAAACCCGGCCAAAATGATCAACAATTAAAGCCTATTATAAGACAGATAGACGAAACTTGTCCCTGTGAAAATGTTTTAAAAGAAAATGATTTAATTTTAAAAGTAAATAAAAAAAAAATTAAAACTGCTATACGTGAAAGAGCTACAAAAGAAGATATTGCAAAGAGTGATTGGACATCTTGTTGCAAGGGTCCAATTTTAAAAAAAGAATTAGAAGAAAACTTATGGGTATGCCCAGAATGTAATAGACATCATAAAGTGAAGCCTCATCAACGCTTCGAATTACTTTTTGGAAAAGGTAACTACGAAACATTTAAAACACCTATACCTAAAGATGACCCTTTGAACTGGACGGATTCAAAACCTTATAAAGAAAGATTAAAAAGTGCTAGGAAGAAAACTGGATTAGATTGCAGTATGGTTGTAGCCTCAGGTTCAATTAATAATATCAAAATTACAGCTATTGCATCAGATTTTGATTTTATGGGAGCAAGTATAGGCGCAGCCGAAGGAGAAGCGTTTTTATATGCCGCTCAACATGCTATTGAAAATAAACAGCCTCTTCTAGTTGTTACTCAAGGCGGCGGGATGAAAATGCAAGAATCTTTAATTTCATTATCACAAATGACCCGTACAACACTCGCGATCAATGAAGTGAAAGCTGCAGGACTACCTTATATAGTTTTACTTTCGGACCCCACGGCGGGAGGTATCACAGCAAGTTATGCAATGCTTGGTTCAATAATATTAGCAGAGCCTGGCGCCTTGGTGGCCTTTGCAGGAGCTCGCGTGATTCAAGGAACTGTGAAGCAGGAATTACCAGAGGGGTTCCAACGATCTGAGTACGTCCAGAAAACTGGCTTTGTAGATTTAATTGTTAATCGTAAAGATACAGCTTCAACAATTGGAACGTTATTATCGATATTGTTAAAGAAAAATTCTGCTATAAGTTCTGAAGAAAATGAAACTTCAGAAGATACTCAGCAACTTTCAAAAGTTGCATCCTAAAGAAATCGATCTATCACTTGATCGTATAAAAAATCTTTGTGAAAAACTAGGAAATCCACAGGATAAAATTAAAGCAATATCAGTAGTTGGTACAAATGGTAAAAATTCTACAATCCAAGCAGCTTATGCAATTCTTAAAGAAGCTAATATCAAATGTAACGTTTATACAAGTCCACATATTCAAAAGATCAATGAAAGATTTGTTTTTAATAACCAAGAACTAAATGACGATGAATTAGCTGATCTATTTGAAAAGGTTGAAAATATTAATGACAATCAAAATATTACTGTATTTGAGATGCTTACAGCTTGCTTCTTTTACAAGGCAGCTCAATATCCTGATAATATCAACTTAGTGGAAACAGGCTTATTTCATCGTTTTGACGCTTGCAATATTTTAAAAACTAATTTGGCTAGCTTGGTATGTTCAATATCCAAGGACCATCTCGACTGGTTGCCAAAAGATAAACAAACCCTTGAACAAATTGTATTTGAAAAAACATCAGCGCTACTAAATTCAAATATAATTATTGCAAAGCAAAACAATATTGAAACTTTAGAATGCATTAAAAAAACTATCAAAAATAACGCTTCTAATAAGTTATTTTTTAATGAGGATTTTAGCTATTCGATTAAAGAAAATGGTTTCTTTTATTATGAGGATAAATTTGGTGGTTTAAAACTTCCATTGCCAAATGTCCTTGGTCAATTTCAATTAGAAAATATATCGACTGCTATAGCCACTTTAAGAACTTTAAATCTTAGTATTAAAGCAGAACATATTGAACGAGGTATTCAGAAAATTAATAATCTTGCAAGATTGCAAGAGATCAAGTCTGGAAAACTAAAAGAACTTATAAAGAATAACAAATTATTAGTTTCTGGAGATCATAATCCTGATGGCGCTAGAGTATTGAATGAATATCTTCAAAGTTTAGATTGTAATAAGCATGTAATTATTGGAATGATGTCTAACAAACAACATGAGGAATATATTAGCTACTTTAAAGATATCTCCTCAATAACAACAGTAGACATACCTAATCAAATTAACACCATCAGTGGTTTAGAACTAAAGGATAAATTTAAAAACCAACCTAATGTTCAATATCAAGCAAGTATAGAAGTAGCTATTAAATCAATACCATTAAAAGAAAATGATCTTTTATTGATAACTGGTTCTTTGTACCTGGCAGGTGAAGTACTAAATTTAAATTAAATATTCTTTTCAATAAAACTTCGTACCTGACCTTCTCCAGGATTGCCCACGAGCCGGTCAATTTCTTCACCTTTCTTAAAAATTATTGTGGTTGGTACTCCTCTGATGCCCATGGCGCTACCAGTATTTATTCCTCCATCTTCCACATCAGCATAAGCCCAAAAAAAATTTTTATCTTTATATTCGTCAGACAATTTATCCATTACTGGCTTCAGACTTTTGCATGGCCCGCACCACGCTGCCGAAAATTGTATTACTGAAACATCTTCTTTTTTAACTTTATTCTCAAAATCCTCATCTTTAAAATCTATAAGCATATTTATCCTTCTATCTAAATTTAAAATTTATATCTTAAGTATGTATTAATTGAGGATCAATTTTTCAACTATTAACTTTATCTTTTTTTTAAAAATTTATAATAATTTACTTAACTTAGAAGACCTTTTTTCATTCAAAACTCTTCTAACTAATTTTCTATTACAAGGAACTCCAAGCGCTTTAGCTACTTTATCGGCTATGGACGATTTTGATTCTTTCTTATTTTCAGCTTTATCAAATATTTCTAATATTTTTTTCTCTTTGTTTTTAAGATTTTCTTTTCCCAAAGCATTATTGTTATTTAAAGACATGGTTTTTTTTATTTCATCCAATTTTGCCTTAGTGGGTATTTTATAAATCGTAGGAACTGAACCTCCAGAGCCCTCTCTAGTTTTTTTGGCCATTTTGATACCATGTGTGTCAGCAAATCTAGGAAGGTTATCTTTTCTTACTATTATTTTT
>CACJBQ010000032.1 GCA_902591695.1 uncultured Pelagibacteraceae bacterium
TTAGTAGGGGGCCTAACTAGATTAACTGACTCTGGCCTATCTATTACTACTTGGGAGCTTTTTGTCGGTACATTACCTCCTTTAACGAGTGATAAATGGATAGAATATTTTGATCTCTATAAAACAATACCTGAATTTAAAGAGCAAAATTTCAATATGACTTTAAATGAATTTAAAATAATTTTCTGGTGGGAATGGGCACATCGTCAATTGGGTAGATTAATTGGTTTGACTGTCCTCTTACCCATGATTTATTTTACAATTAAAAATGGTTTTTGGATTTTCAAAGAATATTCAATTATTTTTTTCTTAGTCTGTTTTCAAGGATTTATTGGATGGTACATGGTTTCAAGTGGTTTAGTTAATAGAGTTGATGTTAGTCATTATAGATTATCAATACATTTATTTACTGCTTTTATTATTTTATCTTTAGTTTTCTGGAAATTTTTAAAACTAACAAATATAAGAATTAATGAAATTAATATTAAATTAAACTTAATTAAATTCTTTCTTTTATTATTATTTTTACAATTAATAATTGGTGCATTTGTCTCTGGTATGGATGCAGGAAAAATTTATAATACATGGCCTTTAATGGGTTCATCATACTTTCCTGATGACAGTATGATGAGTGATTTTTTTAGTCTCAAAGTATTTGATGATCAATCACTTGTTCAATTTATCCATAGAAATTTAGCTTATTTAATTGTCATAATATATTTTTATATGCTTTATTTTGTTTTAAAAAGCAGAAATATTAATTTGAGAATTCCAATTTTTATTATTGGAATTACTTTACTTTTTCAAATTTTTTTGGGAGTTCTTACAATTTTATCTGGAGTAAAAATGCTCTATGCATCTTTACACCAGATAAATTCTATTTTAATAATACTTTCAACTTTGTATTTTCTTTATATTACAAAATATAAAGAGGATATTTATTAGTTTCTATTTGTAGACATTAAAACCTCAAGTTAACTTACAGCTTTTAAATTACCCTTTGATGATTTATTCAATGCTTGGTCTAAATCCTCTATAATATCATCAATATGCTCAATACCGATACAAAGTCTTACATAACTTTGGGTAACACCTGATGCAGCTAGTTCTTTCTCATTTAACTGACTATGAGTTGTGCTTGCTGGATGAATTGCTAAACTTCTAGCATCACCAATATTAGCTACGTGGTAAAACATTTTTAAAGACTCGATAAATTTTTTACCAGCTTCAATTCCACCTTTAAGCTCGATACCAATCATTGGTCCATTTCCACCTTTAAGATATTTTTTTGCTCTATCGGCAATGGGTTTATCGTGCTCTGTAGAGTAAATAACTTTTGTAACTTCTTTATGTTTTTTAAGAAAATCAACAACATACTCGGCGTTAGCACAATGTTGTCTCATCCTTAAAGCAACCGTCTCAAGTCCTTGAATTATTGCAAAAGCATTATCTGGAGCCAGAGCTGATCCCAAGTCTCTCAATAAACAAACTCTTGCTCGAACAGCGAAGGGGACATTAGCACCGGTTAATTCCGGTACAGCTTTTCCCCAAACAACACCACCATAACTTGCATCTGGTTCATTAAATAATGGTTGTCTCTTAGGATCTGCAGTCCAATCAAAGTTACCACTATCAACTATACTACCTGCAACTGCTGTACCATGCCCACCTATATATTTTGTAAGTGAGTGAATTACTACTGCAGCTCCGTGTTCAATCGGTTTGCATATTACTGGTGCAGCTGTGTTATCCATGATTAATGGTATATTATATTTTCTTCCAATGTCTGAAACTTCCTTAATTGGAAAGACTCTTAAATACGGATTGGGTAGAGTTTCACCATAAAAAGCCCTAGTTTTATCATCTATTAACTTTTCAAAATTTTCAGGATTACTTGGATCTGCATATCTTATCTCTATACCAAGTTTACTAAGCGTATGTGTGAATAAAGATACTGTTCCACCATAAAGATCGGTTGAGCTCACTATATTATCACCGGCTTGGGCTACATTTAATACAGCAAACGTTGAAGCAGTTTGGCCTGAAGATACAGTTACACATGACAGCCCTCCCTCGAGAGCGGCAACTCTTTTTTCCAGGACATCATTCGTAGGGTTCATTATACGAGTGTATATGTTACCAAATTCTTTAAGAGCGAAAAGGTTAGCAGCGTGCTCCGTGTTGTTAAATTGGTACGATGTTGTTCTATAAATTGGAACAGCTACTGCGTTTGTCGCTGGATCACTCCTATAGTCACCACCATGTATGGCAATAGTTTCAGGGTTATTTCTTTTTTTAGTCATTTTACTCCTTTTTTAGTGCTTCAACATTATGTTAGGCGCACAATACAGTTCAAATGCCTACCGATTTAATTTATTTATGAAATTTCCATTTTAGCAGTTATAAGCCCGCAATAGGATCAAATCGGCAAGTATTTTTTAGCATATAAGCTACATAATTCAAGCTAAATATAAAATTGACTTTGTAATTATTAATAGTATTAATCCTCGCACAATGACAAAATTCACTAAAAAAGACCAATTATCTTCATCTTGGTATGAAATAGACGCGAAGAATGCAGTAGTTGGAAGATTAGCAACTGTAGTTTCAAATATTATAAGAGGTAAAAATAAAACTACATACACTCCTCATATGGATGATGGAGATTTTGTTGTTGTTAAAAATATTGAACAAGCAAAATTTACTGGAAAAAAATTTCAAGATAAAAAATATTATAGACACACTGGTCATCCAGGTGGAATTAAAGTTACAACACCTGAGAAACTTCACGAAAAAAAACCTGGAGAAACTTTAAAAATGGCAGTTAAAAGAATGTTACCTGGTGGGGTATTGGGGAGAAAACAATTAACAAAATTAAAAATTTATGCAGGAAATGATCATCCGCATTCAGCACAAAATCCTACAGTTATCGAGTTAGATAAATTAAATAGTAAAAATATAGCAAGAAACTAAAATGGAAAATACCCAATCAGCTTCAAAATCCCCTAAATTAAAATTAGATTTTAAAGATAGCAAATATGCTACAGGAAGAAGAAAAACATCAATAGCCAAAGTTTGGTTAAAAAAAGGTTCTGGTAAAATTTATGTAAATGGCAAATTATTTAGTGATTATTTTGCTGATGAAACTCATAAAATGCAAATTACGAGACCTTTTGAAATTATAAATCAAGCTACAGACTATGATGTAAGATGTAGTGTAAAGGGCGGAGGTCCAACAGGCCAAGCAGGAGCTATGGTTCACGGTATTTCAAAAGCTTTAGTATTATTTGATGAAAATCTAAAATCCACCTTAAAAACAGAGAAACTCACTACCAGAGACTCAAGAGCAGTTGAAAGAAAAAAACCTGGTAGAAGAAAAGCTAGAAGAAGCTTCCAATTCTCTAAAAGATAATTTTTTTTTAATTTTTTACTGTTATAATAAAAAATGCCTAAGCTTAATGCATTAGTTGCTGGATCAACTGGATATATTGGTGTTCAATTAATTAAATTATTAGTTAAACACAGATATATAAATATTAGATACCTTTGTGGAAATTCCTCTGTAGGTAAACACATTAAATCTTATGATAGATCTTTATCTAAATATAAATTACCAAAAATTTTAAAATTTAATAAAAAATTATTAAAAGACGTAAATGTTATTTTTACAGCACTTCCAAATGGGGAAGCACAAGATATATCTAAACATTTAAGCAAAAATCATATTCTAATCGATCTTGCTGCAGATTTTCGATTAGAAAAAGTTTCTGATTATTTAAAGTGGTATAAACAAAAACATCGAGCAACTAATTTAATAAAAAAAAGTATTTATTTACTTCCTGAAATTAATAGAAAAGAGATTAAAAAATATAATATTATTTCATGTCCAGGATGTTATCCAACATCAATATTGCTTCCTCTATTTCCTTTATTTAAGAAAAATTTAATTAAATTTAATAATATTATAATTGACTCAAAATCTGGATATTCAGGTGCTGGTAGAGGTGTTCATAATAAATTTAAAGATAAAAATCTATATAATTCTTTGAGTGCTTATGGAGTCGGTTTTCATCGTCACAATTCTGAAATAGATCAAATGTTAAGAAAATTTACTAAGAAAAAATTTCAATTTAGTTTTACTCCTCACTTGTCACCAATGTTTAGAGGCATTCTAAGTACTATATATGTTGATTTAGAAAATAATATTTCACAAACAAAAGTATTAAAAACATTAACTAGTTTTTATAAAAATGAAAGTTTTGTGAAAATATTAAAGTCTGGCAC
>CACJBQ010000033.1 GCA_902591695.1 uncultured Pelagibacteraceae bacterium
ATTTGTGACTGGAATAATTGTAATAAAATAGGTGAATATAAGGCACCAGTTGAAAAAGATAATAGCAGAAAATTTAGAATGCTTTGCCTTGAGCATGTAAAAGAATTTAATAAAAATTGGAACTATTTTTCAGGGATGAATGATGACCAAGTAATGGATTTTTTAAAATCTGATATGACTTGGCACAAACCCACACAAAGCTTTAGCTCTTCGGATAATTTTTTCAAAGTGTTATGGAATACAACTTTGAAAGATGAGTTCGATAAAGAAAAAATAAATGGAGATTATGATCATATGCGTCAATTTAAATTCGATCATAAAGATATAAAAGCTTTTGGAATATTGGGAGTTTCTGTGGGTTTAAAGTGGAAGAAAATACAAGATAAATTCAAATTACTTGTCAAAAAATTTCACCCTGATATGAATTCTGGAAATAAAAAATACGAGGAAAAACTTAAACTTATAACATTGGCTTACACCCAATTAAAAAATACCTATAGAGAAAAAATTGACACCAAATCTTAACACAGAACCAGATATTAAAGTTTCATTAAAACAAACTTTTGGAATTGACTCAGAAATGGAAGTTGACGCATTTTCAAAAAAAAATGAATATGTTCCTGAAATTGACAAAAACTACAAGTTCGATAGAGACACTACTTTAGCTATTATTTCAGGATTTGCGTTTAACAAGAGAGTTTTAGTTCAAGGATATCATGGTACTGGAAAATCTACTCACATTGAACAAATTGCTGCAAGATTAAATTGGCCTTGCATCCGTGTAAATTTAGATAGTCATGTAAGTAGAATTGATTTGATTGGAAAAGATGCAATCGTTCTTAAAGATGGCAAACAAGTAACACAGTTTAACGAAGGAATTTTACCATGGTCTATACAAAATCCAGTTGCACTTGTATTTGATGAATATGATGCTGGTAGACCTGATGTAATGTTTGTAATTCAAAGAGTTTTGGAAGCTGAGGGAAATTTTACATTACTAGATAAAAACAAAGTAATTAAACAAAATAAATTTTTTAGATTATTTGCTACTTCAAATACTGTTGGACTTGGTGATACGACAGGTCTTTATCATGGTACACAGCAAATAAACCAAGGTCAGATGGATAGATGGAATATCGTAACAACGTTAAACTATCTTAGCCTAGATAGAGAAATGGATATTGTGTTGTCTAAAAATAAAAATTTAAATAATGCAAAAGGTAAAGAAAAAGTTGCTAATATGATAAAAGTAGCATCTCTTACTCGTAAAGGATTTATAGCAGGAGATATTTCAACAGTAATGAGCCCTAGGACTGTATTACACTGGGCTGAAAATTCTGAGATTTTTAAAGACAGTGGTTACGCTTTTAGAGTAACTTTTCTAAATAAATGTGATGATATTGAAAAAAATACTATCGCAGAATATTATCAAAGATGTTTTGGTGAAGAGTTACCAGAATCATTGATTAATATTCAAATTTAATGAGCACTAAAGAAAATAATTTAAAAGAAAAATTCAGAATTGCTTTAAATTCGACAGCAAAAGTAATTTCAGATGACTTTGATTTAAATAAAAAAAACTTAGAAGACAAAAAAACTAAAGATATAATTTCATTTGAAATCGATAATCTTACCAATCCAAGTGATTTTATAAGACTGCGTGCTGAGACTGACTCCAGTGCCCTTAAAAAAAAATTTTCTGATGAATTAATTTATAAAAAAAACTTACCTAGTAATACTTCCTCTAGATCACTTTATAACATTGCTGAAAAGATTAGATACGAGGTCTTAGGTGGTCAAATGCTTAAAGGTATAGAAAAAAACTTTCATGAAAACTATTCACAAATAATTAATCGTAAAAGAAAAGATCAATTAAAGACAAAAGAGGATGTACCTGTGTCAGAGGCTTTTGAATTATATATGCTTAAAAACTTTCATAAAATAAAGTTAAATTCTCTAACTTCTAGAATGTTAAATTTTTGGGAGAAAGATTTTGAAAATTCTATTGAAAAACATAGAGAATTTTTGATGAATAATTTAGAAGATCAAAACACTTACTCTTCAAAGTTTTCTCAAATATTAGAAGAAATGGATATTTTTCAAAGTGATGAAGATAACGAAAAAGAGGAAGTAAATCAGGATCAAGGACAAGACAATCCTTCAAATGATGATCAAAACAGCGATAAAGAAGATAATAAAGATGAAAACAATGACCAGGAAACCCAAGCCTCTCTAGATGCTGATTATAGCATAGATGAATTTAACCTAGATGAACAACTCAATGAAGTTGAATCAGATGAACAAAGTTCAGAACAAATAGTAAAAAAAATATAGATAATATTAATCTTGATTACAAAATATTTACTACACAGTATGATGAAATAGTAAAAGCTGAGAATTTAGAAAACGCTGATGAAGCAACTAAACTTAGAAAAAGTTTAGATCAACAACTAATTGGTTTCCAAGATGTTATAACAAAATTAGCAAATAAACTTCAAAGACAATTACTTGCAAAACAAAATAGGGCTTGGGAATTTGATTTAGAAGAAGGATTATTAGATAGCTCTAAACTTCCAAGAATAATAATGGATCCTTATAATTCTTTATCTTTTAAAAAAGAAAAAGACTTAGACTTTAAAGATACAGTAGTAACTTTATTAATTGATAATTCTGGATCTATGAGAGGAAGACCTATCACCATTGCAGCTATATGTGCAGATATCTTGTCTAGAACGCTGGAAAGATGCTCTGTTAAAGTTGAAATTTTAGGTTTCACAACAAAAAATTGGAAAGGTGGTCAAAGTAGAGAGTTTTGGACAAAAAATTCAAAACCTAAAACACCTGGTAGATTAAATGATTTAAGACATATTATATACAAAGGTGCTGATACTCATTGGAGGCAAGCAAAAAATAATTTGGGACTAATGCTTAAAGAGGGCTTGCTTAAAGAAAATATTGATGGAGAAGCAATATCATGGGCCTACAATAGAATTAAAAAAAGAAAAGAGGAAAGAAAAATCTTGATGGTAATTTCTGATGGAGCCCCTGTAGATGACTCAACTCTTTCTGTTAATTCAGGTGATTTTTTAGAAAAACATTTAAAAAAGATTGTGAAGTTTATTGAAAATAAATCGGATATTGAAGTTTTGGCTATAGGAATTGGTCATGATGTTTCAAGATATTATAATAAAGCTATCAAAATTACTGATGTGAATGAATTAGGAGATGTTATGATATCTCAATTAAGCTCATTATTTGAAACAAAGAACAAATACCATTAAATATTGAATAATTCTTTATTCCTCCATCTAATAATAACTTCAGCACCACTACGTGTTTTTGAATTTCTACAATTGACTGATGCAAAATTTTTTTCTAATAAAGTTTTTCCAATAAACAAACCTAGTCCTAAACCCTCTTTAGACTTATCTTTTGAATAATTTGATTTTAAATATGGTTCTCCAATTTTTGATATAATATCTCGTGGATAACCATTACCATCATCTTCTACTGTAAGCTCTGTAAATTCACTATCACTTTTTAAATTAATAAAAATAGAATTTTTGGCAAATTTATTCGCATTTCCTATAAAATTTCTTAATCCATAAACTATTTCAATAGATTTAGTTATTTTTTTTGGGTTTGAATCTTGATCAAAATTAAAGACAAACTCCTTTTTACTTATTTCCTTAAATGAAGAGATAATTTCATGCAAATAATCACGAATATTAATATCTTTATCAATAAATTCATCTTCCTCCACAGGGTTTAAAGTTAATCTCTTTAAAATTTCATTACATCGCTCGACTTGGCTATTTAATAACTCTATATCTTTCTCCAAATCTTTTTGTCCCTTAAATTGTTTCATTAAATCATGTGCAATTATTGTTATTGTGGAAAGTGGTGTACCTAAAGAATGAGCGGCTGCAGCAGCTTGACCACCCAAAGATAAAAGCTCATGTTCTTTAGCCATTACCTCTTCCATTTTTCCTAATGCCTCTTTTCTTAATCTAGATTGTGTACCAAACGTCATTGCAAAATAATTTAAAAATACTAAAGCGATAATCAAAGAAACTGGGATAGAATAATAAAAATAATGATTATTATGAAAATCACTATTTAAATTAATAGGCAAATCTTGATAATTAAAAGTTAAAAGTACAATTATAATTATTGTTAACATTACTAACGAAGTATTAGTTCTTAAGCTTAAATTTGATGAAGAAAAAACACTTGGTATTAATATAA
>CACJBQ010000034.1 GCA_902591695.1 uncultured Pelagibacteraceae bacterium
AAAGGGATGCGGCTAAAGCTTTACCAAATGACCAATTATTAGAAATTCTTAGCACTGTGCCGGCAAGCACGGTAGCAAAATTAACTGAAAAATTAACATATATTAACGAAAAAGTTGCAGCTTTCAAAACTGCCTCAAATTCAGAAAAAATGATTGCAACTTTAGAAAAATCTTTAGCTGGAGCAAAAAAATCTGGCAATGATTCAATGGTGGAAATTTTGACAAAGAAAATAGAGGCTGGAGTTAATGTTCCTGAAGTTGCAGCAAAAGCAGTTACTGATATTGATATAGCAAAAGCTTATATTGATACAATATATACTGCAAGACCAGTCGCTAACTTCTTTGGAGGCGACATAATGGAACCAATTTTTAATTGGTTATATTTTACAGCAGATTGGAATGTAAATAACTATGGGAATATTTTTGCTAAAGGAATGTATTCTTGTTTAATGATTTGGGCACTTATCGCTCTAATTTTTTATTTTATTTTGAGCAAAACTCAAGCAGGTAACTGGATTTATTCAACTGGTGGAAATCTTAGTGCTGCAAAGGCTAATGGTGTGCCAACAAACAAAGTTAAGATTTCACTATTTGTGAATACTGCATTCTGCGCAACTATGTTTGCAGCTTGTCAAGTATTTGAAGTTAATACTGCGGATACAGCTAAAGGTAATTTAAAAGAATTAGAAGCAATTGCTGCAGCGGTTATTGGTGGTGTGGTACTAACAGGAGGTTTTGGAACAATAGGTGGAATTATTCTAGGTACAATTATTTTTGGAATAGCAAAAGAAGCTTTCTTTTATATTCCAGGAATTGATGGATCATTCTATAGAGTATTCCTTGGAGCTGTTCTTGTTACTGCTGCTCTTACAAACGAGAATATTAGAAAACGAATTATGGGAAATATCTAATGGATAAAAAACCATTAATTGAATTAAAGAATGTAGTAAAAAAATTTGGAACGTTTACCGCTTTAAATGGTGTTTCATTAGATGTCTATCCAGGAGAAGTTCATGCTCTTTTAGGTGATAATGGAGCTGGAAAGTCAACTTTGATCAAAGTGTTATCCGGAGTTCATCTTATGACAAGTGGAGAAATAAAAGTTGATGGAGAAACTGTTAATTTTTCTACACCGCGACAAGCATCTGATGCAGGTATTGGTACAGTTTATCAAGATTTAGCACTCAATGCTCTAACATCAGTAACAAGAAATTTTTTTCTTGGACGTGAAATAAAAAAAGGACCTGGCCCATTTGGCTTAATGCAGATGGATGAGATGGATAGAATAACAACAGAAGAAATGTCTAAAATTGGAATTAATATTTCAAACCCCAACCAACCAGTTGGAACAATGTCAGGTGGGCAAAGACAAACTTTGGCCATTGCAAGAGCAATTTACTTTGGTGCAAAGATACTAATATTAGATGAACCTACATCAGCATTAGGTCAAAAGCAGCAAATGGAAGTCTTAAAAACAATAAAAAAAGTTCAAAGACTTGGAAATATTGCAATTATACTTATTACACACAATGAAATTCATGCACGCCTTATAGCTGATCGATATACTTTTTTAAGTTTAGGAGAAGTAATTGGTTCAGGATTGTCTTCAGAACTTGGTGGTGAAGATGTAAAAAGATTGATGTCAGGTGGTGCAAAAATTGGTGATCTTGCTCAAGAATTAGAATTATAATGAAGGTAAAGTATTACGATCTCGAAAACAAAAGAGTATTTGTAACAGGCGGAGGATCTGGAATTGGGGCTTCAATTGTTGAACATTTTTGTGAACAAGGTTCTGAGGTTTACTTTATAGATATTAAAGTGTCAGAAGCTGAAAAATTAATTGAAGATATAAAAAATAAAAAATATTCAATACCAACTTTTATTGAATGTGATTTATTAAATATAAAACAACTCCAAAAGACAATTGTAGACATTATTGATCAAAAAGGTCCAATTGATATCTTAATCAATAATGCTGCTAATGACACAAGACACAAAATTGATGATGTTACAGAAGAATATTGGAATGAAAGAATGAATGTAAATCTAAGACATTATTTTTTCACAGTTCAGTCAGTTAAAAAATCAATGATTGAAAATAAGGGTGGTGTAATTGTCAATATAGGATCTTCCTCTTGGATGGTTGGACAAGGTGGTATGGCTGCTTATACAGCTGCAAAATCAGGGGTAGTTGGTTTAACTAGATCATTTGCAAGAGATTTAGGAGAATTTAATATTAGAGTTAATTCAGTAGTGCCAGGATGGGTATTAACACAAAGACAAATCGATCTTTGGTTAAATGAGGAATCTGAAAAAGACTTGATGAAAAACCAATGTTTAAAATCGAGATTATTACCGCATGAGCTTGCTCAAGCAGTATTGTTTTTTTCATCAGAACAATCAGGTGGATGTACAAATCAATCTTATATTGTTGATAAAGGCTGGTTGTAATAGGCTTTGTGAATGTACAAAGCTCAATAATAGAAAATAAGTATCTAAGAGTTAAATCAATTAATATTGGTGCTTGTTTGTATGAAGTTTATGACAAGCAAAAGAAAATAAATTTAATCTTAAATCTTGGTTCTACAAAAAATTATAGCAATAAAAATTTTTATGTGGGTGCTACGTGTGGTCGTTACGCTGGAAGAATATCAAATTCAAGATTTAAGATCAAAAAAAAGATTTATAAACTCGATGGCAATGAAGGAAGAAATACACTTTTAACTATTATCCATCCCTGAATCCATCCAAATGATAGAGTCATGCATAAAGTAATTAATATTGCTAGTAGTGGAGATACATCTCTTATTTCAAATAATCTTAATCCCTCAAAATGAAAACCACCTTCAAAAGATATATAAGGAATAACAACAGCAAAACCCCATTTTAGTATCATTGCCATACAACCACCAGCAAAACCAATCATTGAACCGACGGAGAGATCAAATTCACCTGCTATAATTAACATTCCTGCAGCAAGTGCTACGATTCCTAATTGAGCAATTACCCTAAAATTATTTCTAATTCCTAAAGCGTTAAATCCTTCACCAGAAAAAGGATTAAGAGAAAATTGTCCTTCTGGAATTGAAAAGTATCCCAACATACAAAAAAGTAAGACCATCACACCAAAAGGTCCGATCTCTGGACGAGAGGTTAACGCGGAATACCATTTTTTCTCTCCTTGTCTGTCTGACTCTTGTCTTGGTTTTTTTGTTGTTGATGTATTCATTTAAAAAAAAGGTTTGTTGATTTATAAAAAAAAAGGGCCGATTTAGAAATCGACCCTTTAAATTATTACTGACTATCTGTCAATTCCTGCAAGAGCAGCAACTGAAGAAGCGTTAGACTTATCAACGAAGCCAGGTCCTGATGGGATGTTAGCTCCTGGAAGAAGTCCAGCACTGTTATTGTACAAGTGTAATACGATAATTGGCATATAACCTTGTAGTCTTTGTTGTTGATCGATAGTGAAAGAAACTCTTCCAGATCCGATTAAGTCCATAACTGCAGGACTCAAGTCGAAGCAAGAGTGGTGCACTGTCATACCAAGATCAACTAAAGCTTTATCAACAGCTTCACACACGTGTGGTCCTACTGAAAGGATCGCATTGATATCACTGTTAGCTTGTAAAGCAGCAGTAGCTCTAGTTTGAATAGTTGCAGGGTCAGATGTAGTATCAGTCATTTGCATAGGAACAGCAGAACCGTAACCTTCACATCTGTCTACAAGAGCTGTGTTGTATGCTTCTTGAATCATACATAATGCTTTAGTAGCACCTTCAGCTTTTGCTCTTTCACCAGCTTTTTGTCCAGCAAGTAATTCAGGCTGACCAACGTGCATTAAAGCACCTAGGCTAGCAGAAGACTCTAAACCAGAGTTCATTGTAATTACTGGAACACCAGCAGCAACAGCAGCTTTAATAGCTGGGCCTAATGCATCTGGGTCTGGTAAAGAAATTACCATTCCATCTGGTTGAGTAGCTGCAGCAGCTTGAATTGAGCTTGCCATATCAGCCATATCAGCAGAAGGGTTGTAGATATATTCGAAGTCAGCACCGATTGCTCTAGCTGCATCTTCACCACCTTTTTGAACTACTGGCCAAAAAGGATCTT
>CACJBQ010000035.1 GCA_902591695.1 uncultured Pelagibacteraceae bacterium
CTTACTCTACGTTTAGAAAAGATAACGTCGTGGATTTAATGAACCTTGGAGATAAAACGGTATTAGAGCTATTTCATGGTCCGACTTTAGCTTTTAAAGATGTTGCCATGCAACTTTTAGGTAACTTTTACGAATATTATCTAAACAATGAAAATCAAAAAATTAATATCGTTGTTGCCACATCTGGAGACACTGGTGCTGCAGCAATTGATGCAATTAAAGGTAAAAAAAATGTTAATATTTTTGTGCTTCATCCAGATAATCGTATTTCACCAGTTCAAAGAAAATTAATGACAACAGGTAAATATGAAAATGTATTTAATATAGCTATAAAGGGAAATTTTGATGATTGCCAAAACCTGGTTAAATCTATGTTTGCAGATAAACAATTTTCAAATGATATCAAAATGTCAGGGGTAAATTCTATTAATTGGGCAAGGATTATTGCTCAAAGTGTTTATTATTTTTATAGTTATTCATTGGTTGAAAATACAGGTGAACCAACAAATTTTTCAGTACCAACAGGAAATTTTGGAGATGTTTATGCTGGATATTTAGCCAAAAAAATGGGCTTGCCTATAAATAAATTAATTGTTGCAACTAATCAAAACGACATATTACATAGAGCAATATCAAAAGGTAGTTATGAAGCAGAAAAAGTTTCAGAAACTATTTCTCCTAGTATGGATATTCAAATAGCTAGTAATTTTGAGAGACTTATATTCGATCTTAATAATGAGGATGATAAACAGACTTCATTAGATATGAAAAATATTAAAGAGAATGGAAAATATTCAATTGGTGATGTTAAATTAAATAAAATTAGAGAAAATTTTTTATCAGCTAGTCTGAGTGAGAATGAGACTTTGGAGGTTATTAAAAAGGTGTACGAAAAATTTTCTGTAGTTTTAGATCCACACACAGCAATTGGATATGGTGCTTTCGACAAACACAACCTAAGAGGAAATAATATTGTACTAGCAACTGCACATCCATGTAAATTTCCTGATGCTGTTTCCAAAGCTATTAATTTAAAATCTAATTTACCAAAAGAACTCGAGTTTATTTTGAATGAAAAAGAGGATTATGATATAGTAGAAAATAATTTAGAAAAAATTAAAAATTATATTATAGGTAAAACAAAATGAAGATTAAAGAAGGGGAACAACTTCCAAATTCAGAATTTTATTATTTAGACTCAAGTGGAGCAGCAAAAAAAATAACTACAGCAGAAGTTTTTAAAAATCATAAAACAATTGTGATTGGTGTTCCTGGAGCATTTACAAAAGTTTGTTCCGCAAAACATCTTCCAGGGTATGTTAATAATTACGAGGAAGCAAAGAATAAAGGGGTTACAAAAATTATTTGTGTTTCAGTTAATGATCCAAATGTTATGAAAGCATGGGGTGAAAGTCAAAAAGTTGAAGATAAAATATTTATGGCTGCCGACCCATATTGCGAATTTACTAAATCAATTGGAGCAGAAATAGACAGACACGATCGGGGTCAGGGAATGAGATCAGCAAGATATACAATGTTAATTGAGGATAATGTTGTAAAGAAAATACAAGCAGAAGAAGATACTGCCACTTGTGAAATTTCAGCAGCTCAAAATTTTTTGAAATTAATCTAATTTTGCTGCTTTTTTAGCTAATAAGTCTACTTCTTCATTCAAAGGGTCTCCATCATGACCCTTTACCCAATTCCATTGAACATTAAGTGATTTATTTAAATTATATAATTCAATCCACAAATCTTTATTTTTAACATCTTCTTTTTTTGATGTTTTCCAATTATTAGCTAACCAAGTATTAATCCATTCGGTTATTCCATTTTTTACATATTGAGAGTCAGTATATATTTTTATTTCAACACCAGGCTTCATATCTTTCAGCGCATTAATTGGAGCAAGTAGCTCCATTCTATTATTTGTAGTGTTTTTTTCACTACCACTAATTTTTCTTATTTCTTTTTCATCATTTATAATGGCAGCCCATCCACCATTACCTGGATTTGTTAAACAAGAACCGTCTGTATAAATTGTAATCATTAATTTAAATAGTCTTTAAATGAACTTAAATTATTGTGAGAAAGCAATTTTTGATAATACTCATTAGGGTCTTTAATTTTAATCAATGCTGTTTTTGGTGTATTTGAGTAGTCATACAATCTTGTTAACAAATATCTTAATGCTGCACCTCTACATAAAATATTTATAGATTTCTTTTCCTTTATTGAAATTTTTTTAACGCTTTCATACCCTTTGATTAATTTTTTAATTTTTTTATGATTCATTTGGAATTGTCTCTTCTTATGGTCAAAACAAAGAGCATTGATGCATATAGCAATTTCATACATAAAATAATCATTAGCAGCAAAATAGAAATCAATAATTCCTGAAAGTTTATTTTTTTTGAAAAATATATTATCTATAAACAAGTCACCATGAATAATACCTTTGGGTAATTGTTTAGGCCAATTTTTATTAATATCTTTTAGGTTATTTTTTAAGAATACTTTTAAATTTGAAAACTTTTTTGACTTAAATTTGATGCTCTCCAACAAAGGTTTTAAATTACTAATGCCCATCGAATTATTTCTGTTAAGCTTCATTTTATTTGTAACCACATGCATTTGAGCAATTATTTTACCAATTGCATAACAATCATTTAAATTTAATATCTTTTTATCTTTGCCCTCTAAGAATGATACAATGCATGCAGTTTTATTTTTTAATTTAATAAGATATTTATTATTTCTAGTTTTCAGTGGCTTAGGACAATTTATTTCTGTTTTCTTCATTCAATAAGACATTCAATTTCACTAGCTATTGAGCTTGATCCAGATAGTGTAGTTAATGGATTTAGATTGTTTGTTAAAAAAGCTATACCTTTAACAATTTTGACAGCTGTTTTTTCTTTTATTTCATTATATCTACTGAGTTATTCGAATAATCTAGATGGTGCAATTTTAAAAATAATATTTATAGGTTTGGCGTCTTTAACCTTTCCACATATATTGCTGGAATATTTTCTAGAAAAAAATGAAAAATAAAGAATTAAAAATATTATTATCTGCGCCCCGTGGATTTTGTGCCGGGGTAGAAAGAGCAATTGAAATAGTTGAAAAATCTATACAAAAATTTGGAGCTCCAGTTTATGTGCGTCATGAAATAGTTCATAACAAGTATGTTGTAGATGATTTAAAAAATAAAGGGGCAATATTTGTTGAAGAGCTCGAGGAGATAAAGGATAAATCAAGACCAGTAATTTTTTCAGCACATGGTGTCCCAAAAAAAATACCTGAAGATGCAAAAAATTATAAAATGACTTATGTAGATGCCACATGTCCACTTGTTTCTAAAGTTCATAGAGAAGCTGAAAATCTTAGTAAAGCGGGTTACCATATAATTTTAATTGGTCATGAAAATCATCCTGAAGTAATTGGGACTATGGGGCAATTAAAAGAAAGTTCTATAGATTTAATCCAAAATGAAGAGGAGGCTAAAAATTATCAAAATAAACTAGACAAAAAATTAGCATATATTACTCAGACCACTTTGTCAGTTGATGACACGAAAGAAATAATCAAAATTTTGAAAAATAATTTTCCTAATATAAAAGAGCCAATGAAAGAGGATATTTGCTATGCAACTACTAACCGCCAAATGGCAGTAAAAAATATTGCAAAAAATTGCGATATGTTTTTTGTTATTGGAAGTAGAAACTCTTCAAATTCTGTTAGACTTGTTGAGGTGGCAAAGAAATCAGGCTGTGAAAATTCACAACTTATTCACTCGGAAAGCTCAATACCGTTTGACCAAATAGAAAATTGCAATACTATAGGTATATCTTCAGGAGCATCTGCACCAGAAATATTAGTTGAAAATTTTATTAATGATTTAAAAAATAAATTTTCTAT
>CACJBQ010000036.1 GCA_902591695.1 uncultured Pelagibacteraceae bacterium
AAGTATCTTGCCTAGCTATGATAGTATGTTCGTATAAATTCATTTAAGTTCTTTAATAAAAAGTGAGGATATACTATTATAAAAGTTCAATTACAATAGTTAAAAAGGCAAAAATATTAGTTTTTTTTATATGTTTTCAGTAATTTTTCCAGGTCAGGGATCTCAAATAGTGGGAATGGGAAAAGAGCTTTATGATAAATTTAATATAGTAAAAGACCTTTTTAAACAGGCAGATAACACTTTAAATTTTTCTATTTCTAAGCTTATCCTGGAAGGGCCAAAAGAGGAATTAGATTTAACAACAAATACACAACCAGCAATATTTTTAATAAGTTACTCAATATTTAATTTAGCAAAAAATGAATTCAACTTAGATTTAAATAAAGCAAAATACTTTGCAGGACACTCTTTAGGAGAATATTCGGCATTATCATGTGCAGGATATCTAGATTTTTCAGATACTTTAAAAATATTGAGAATTAGAGGGGATGCTATGCAAAACTCTGTACCTAAAGGACAGGGAGGGATGGTTGCGGTATTGGGTTCAACAGTTGATGAGATTGAAAGAATTTTAATGGAAAATAAAGAAAATTTAAAAGCGCAAATTGCAAATGACAATTCTGAAGGTCAAATTGTTTTGAGTGGAAAAACTAAAGACTTAGAACAATTAATTCAAATTTTTAAGGCTAATTCAATTAAAAATATTAAACTTCCTGTAAGTGCACCTTTTCACTGCGAACTGATGAATAATGCAACAAAAATTATGAAAGAAGAGTTAAATAAACTTAATTTTAAAAATGGGAAAAATAAATTAATTTCTAACGTTACTGCTAATGAGATTAAAGACCCAGATGAGCTTAAAAATCTCTTAATTAAGCAAATAGAGAATAGAGTTAGATGGAGAGAAAGCGTGATTAATATGATAGAAAATGATGTAGATCATTTTATAGAAATTGGACCTGGGAAAGTTTTGTCAGGTTTGGTAAAAAGAATTAATAGAAATGTAAATATTGACACAATTAATTCTCAAGGCGATATTGAAGGTCTAAAAATATGACTGATTTAAAAGGTAAAAATATTATTGTTACTGGTGCTTCGGGTGGGATTGGAAATTCAATAATTGAAAAATTAAATCAATCAGGAGCAAATATTTTAGCCTCAGGTACAAGAATAGAAAAACTTGAGGAACTCAAAAGTAAATATGAAAATATTAAAATATTAAAGTTTGATATTTCTCAAAGTGATAAAATTGAGCAGTTTGTTGAAAACGCAACTAAAGAACTTGGCGGCAGTTTAGATTGCATTGTTAATAATGCAGGCATTACCCAAGACAATTTAGCAATAAGAATGAGCTTAGATGAATGGAAAAAAGTAATTGATGTTAACTTAACATCAACTTTTTTGATGAGCAAATCAGCAATTAAAAAAATGCTTAAAAATAAATCTGGAAAAATTGTTAATATTACGTCAGTTGTTGGACACACAGGTAATTTAGGACAGGCCAATTACACCGCTTCTAAAGCAGGTATAATTGCAATGTCAAAGAGTTTGGCAATAGAATATGCAAAGAAAAATATAAATATAAATTGTATATCACCAGGTTTTATTAAAACAGCCATGACAGATAAATTGGATGAAAAATTTAAAGAGGCTATAATATCAAAAATTCCTTCTGCCCGACTAGGAGAGCCAGATGATATTGCAAATGCTGTACTTTTTTTATGCTCTAGTCACTCAAGTTATATAAATGGAGAAACCTTACATGTTAATGGGGGCATGTATATGGCTTGACAAAATAGGTTTTTAAACTAATAAGAATTTATAACAAAAAGGATCAATATGTCAGAAGACGTTTCAAGCAAAGTAAAAAAAATTGTAGCAGATCACTTAGGTATCGATGAAGCAAAAGTAACTGAGGAGTCTAGTTTTATAGATGATTTAGGTGCTGATAGTTTAGATACAGTTGAATTAGTGATGGCTTTTGAAGAAGAATTTGGATCTGAAATTTCAGACAGCGAAGCAGAGAAAATTTTAACTGTTGGAGATGCAGTTAAGTTTATCGAAGGTAAAGCTAACTAGAAATTTTAATGCCATCAGAAAAAGATGGAGTAATGATAATCTTATCTTCTCCTTCCGGAGCAGGTAAAACCACATTGGTCAAAAAATTATCAGAAAAAGATAATTTTGAAATTTCAATATCACATACTACCAGACAGCCTAGGCCCAATGAAAATCAAAATGAAGATTATTTTTTCGTTGATGAATTAGAATTCAAAAGATTAATAAAAAATGAAGAGTTCCTTGAATATGCAAAAGTTTTCAATAATTTTTATGGCACAACAAGAACACCAGTAATAGACAAATTAAATAAAGGTAAAAATGTTCTTTTTGATATTGATTGGCAGGGAGCTGATCAAATTAAAAATAAAAAATTAGATTATAAATTAATTACTTTTTTTATATTACCTCCAAGTAGAGAAGTTTTATTTGAAAGATTATCCAAGCGTCATGCAAGCGATAAATTAATAGCAAAAGAAAGAATGAAACAGTTCGAAAGAGATGTATTACATTGGATAAACTATGATTACGTTGTTATTAATAACGATTTGAATGAATGCTACTCCAAAATAACAAGTTTAATCGATGCTGTAGTTAATGATGGCTCTAAAGATTATGATCCAAACTATATAAGAAGCCATGTTGAAAAATTAACTTCTTAAATTTTCATATTCATATGCTAGTTTGTAATAAGTATCTAAATTAAGATTTTGCGGTCTTAAATTTAAATCAATTTTAAGTTTATCTAACACTTTTTGATCTCCATTAAAGAGTTGATTAAATGGTTTCTTTAACATCTTTCTTCTTTGATTAAAAAAAACTCTTGTAACTATTTCTAAATTATTAGGATCATTAATTTTAATAAAATTTTGCTTTGGGTGGCATAATAATAATGAGCTGTGTATTTTTGGTTTTGGAGAAAATGCTTCAGGTCCAATGTCGCATATTTTTTTAATATTAAGCTTCCAATTACAAATTATAGATAACCTTCCATAATTTGATGTGTTAAATTCTGCAATTATTCTATCAGCAACCTCTTTTTGAAACATTAAAACTAAACATTCAAACCAAAAGTTGTCTTTTAGATTAATTATCCATTTGCTCAGAATTTCAGTTGAAATATTGTATGGCAAATTGCCAAAGACTGTTACTCCCCCTTTGAAAAGTTTTGTTTCATCTACTTTTAGAACATCTTCATTAATAATTGTTATTTGATTATAAAATTTATTCTCAAGATTGTTCGAAAGTTCATTATCTTTTTCAATTACAAACATTTTTTTTGGATTTTTTTTTAAAATATATGATGTAAGATTTCCAGTACCTGGGCCAATTTCTAAAATCGTTTTATTAAAAATTTCAGTAGAGTTTACAATTTTCTCCAAGATATTTTTATCTACTAAAAAATTTTGACCTAAGCTTTTTTTTGCTTTAATCAATTTATATCCAAAAATGAAATTGCTTTAATTAGACTTAAGGGGTTTGATTTATTTTTACCTAGCATTTTTTCGTTTGGACCATGATCTGGTGAAACACGTAAGAAAGGTAAACCTACTGTAATATTTATTGCATCGTATTCAAACAACGTTTTCATCGGTGTTAACACTTGATCGTGATACATACCAACTATTAAGTCAAATTTTTTTGAATTTTCTCTCAAAAAAATTGTATCCGCTGGATATGGGCCAGAGACTTTAATTTTAAGTTTTTTTAAATACTTAATAGCAGGATATAAAATTTTATTATCTTCATTAAATTTATCAATGCTTTCACAGTGTGGGTTAATACCCAAGACTGCAATTTTAGGATTAATACTTAAATTATATTTATAAAAGTTATAAATTAATTTTATTTTTTCAATAAT
>CACJBQ010000037.1 GCA_902591695.1 uncultured Pelagibacteraceae bacterium
TCGAAAAGGTGTTTTTAGCTTTATATTTCTCTTTATTTAAAACATCATCACCATTTTTAAATTTTATATTTTCACCAAAGTGCGTCGGTTTTAATAGAATTTCCTCGAATGAAATATTTAAAAATTTTGATATTTTCATCATTTCATTCTTAGTATCATAAATTAAATTTTTAAATTCGCATTCATATATTCTTCCAGGAAATTCTTTTTTAAGTTTCTCGATAATTTTATAATTTTCATTTATCCTAATTGGAAAGTGTTGACTCCTCACTAAATAATTAAAGTTATATTTTTTATAACCTTCGGTTTTATAATTATTTGAAATAGTGGCCCTATTTAATAATGAAACCAAGTTGTCCGAAGGTTGTCTCTTTGTAACTATTAATTTAGAGTCCTTTATTTCATTTAAAAAAAATTTATGACAATTAAAATTATTATCTTCTACAATAACTTTTTTATCATTTAATGGGAAATCTGAGGTGTTATAATAAAATTTTATTACCGAGGAATAAATCGTATTTATTATCTTTTCATTATCCCATTTATCAATATTTCTAAGTTTATTTATCCAGTATTTTTCAAACTCATAAAAATCAAATGATAACGTTTTTCTATTTATGTCGTGATCTAAATAGCCCTCACTAGACTCCAATTCTAAATTATAATAGTAACTTGTAGATAAAAATTCTCTAATTAATCTTATATCTCTATAAGAATAAAACTTTGATTTATTTTTATTTCTTTCAAAAGCTGAAATTATACTCTCTTGAGATGGTGAAACTTTTAATTCACTATGACCATCCAAAAGATATCTTATGGTTGTTTTTCCAGAGCCCCAAAAACCATCAATTAAAATTATCATTCAAGGATATAGTTAATGTAAAAAATTTGAATTACTTGTAAGTTGAAACATTCTTGTATTAATCTTAATCTAAATGTATATAAATATTATTAAAATTTCTAGTTTTATAAATATAAATTATTATGTATCAGTTAAATAGCAGAGATATTAAACTTTTTTCAAAATTATATTCAGGTGTGATTTATGATGCTTTAATATTTGACTTAAATTATAAAAAACCTTTTTTGTTAGACAGTAGCATTAAAAAAGTTTCTGGAAACAACAAAAATTATGTTGGACCAGCATTTACATGCTCTAGTAGAATAGTAAGAAAACCATCCGAAATAAAAGATCATATAAGAATTGATATGTTTAAAAAATTTTTCAAAGGATGTTTTCAGGTAATTTCAACAAATGGAAATAATACAGTTGCACATTTTGGTGATATTTCAGGTTTGATAGCAAAAAAATTTGGAGCCATTGGGGTTATAATAGACGGAAATACAAGAGATGTTGATTTAT
Organism: uncultured Pelagibacteraceae bacterium; assembly: GCA_902591695.1. Classification (GTDB taxonomy): domain Bacteria; phylum Pseudomonadota; class Alphaproteobacteria; order Pelagibacterales; family Pelagibacteraceae; genus Pelagibacter. The sequence goes on from CACJBQ010000037.1 coordinate 1,364, forward strand.
TAAAAAAAAATAATTTTCCTGTTTTTTGTAAAGATATATTCCCCGTTGATGCATATGGTCGTTGGCAAATTGTTGATTATGGTAAACCAATCAAAATGAAAGGTAAAAATGGTAATGTAAAAGTAAATCAAGGAGATATAATATTTGCAGATAGCGATGCAGTTATTTGCATACATAAAAATATTGCTCAAAAAGTCTTAAAGCTCTCTTTAATAAGATTAAAAAGAGAAAACATGATTAGAAAAGAAATTAAAAAGTTTTCACCAAATTCAAAAAATATTCATAAAATGTATAAAAAAATAGGTAGATGGTAAAATGAAATTTACGGCTGAATTCACAACAAACCATTTGGGTAATTATAATCTACTTATTAAAATGCTGCATAAAGCAAAAGAAGCGGGAGCAACTTTTGTAAAAATGCAAAAAAAAGATGTAAATAGCTTCTATTCAGAAGAAAAATTAAAAAGTCCCTACAAAAGCCCTTATGGTTCAACTTACGGGGATTACAGAAAGATATTTGAATTTGATAAAATTCAGTTTGATATGTTTGATGCTGAATGTAAAAAAATAAACATGCCTTGGTTTACAACTGTTCAAGATGAAATTTCTATTGATTTTATGAAAGATTATAACATAGATATTTTTAAAGTTGCTTCTGTTAATGCACACAATAAAAATTTTTTACAGAAATTTAGGGACAGCATAGGTAAGGAAAAAACTGTAGTTATTTCTGTGGCAGGAAAAACACTCAAACAAATTGAAGAAACAGTGAATTTTTTTAAAGACTACAACATGTATATTCAGCATTGTGTGGCTGAATACCCTTGTAAAGATACAAATCTTAGACTTGGAAATATCCCCATTCTAATAAAGAATTTCAAAACTGATAAAATTAAGATCGGATATTCAGGCCATGAAGAGGGTATTTTGCCGTCTTTGGCCGCAATAAAACTTGGCGCAGAAGTAGTAGAAAGACATTTTGCGATATCTAGAGACAGTTTTGTTCATCATATTGAGTGTAGCTTAACAGGAGAAGAGTTTAAAGATCTTGTTGAAAAATCAAAAATGAAAAATTTAGATCCTTTAATTGAAAATTTAAATAAAAAAGCTTTTGATAGTCATTTTGGAATGACAAACATGGAGGAGAGTTTTTTATTAAATTCCCAATATGGAAGAGATTATATAAAAAGTAAATACACTACAAAATGAAAAATGACTCCGTGGTAGCTTTTATTCATGCAAAAGGGCATAGTAAAAGAGTAAAAAATAAAAATATTAAAAAATTAAAAAATAAGCCCTTAATTTATTATGCAATAAAAAAAGCTTTGAAATGTAAGCTAATAGATAAAGTAATTATTGATAGCGATAACGATAAAATATTAAAAATTGGAAAAAGTTTTGGTGCAACACCAATTAAAAGACCTAGAAATCTTGCAAATAATAAAGTGGGTGGTGACGAGCTTGCTTTATATCAAGCTAGTTTATTTCCTCATTCAAAAATATGTGTTCAGTTTGTTCCAACCTCACCACTAATTAAAATTAGTACATTAGAAGATTGCATAAGAGCAGTATCTGGAAAATATGATAGTGCAATTACCGTTTTTATGGATAGTTTTTATCAATGGAAAAATGGTAAACCAATATATTATCAGAAGGGAAGGTTACCAAATGGTGTTGAGTTACCTAAAACAATTTTTGAAACAACTGGATTATATGTAAACAAAACTAAATCTATATTTAAATTAAAAAGAAGATTTAATGTTAAAAAATGTTATTTAAAGAAAGTAGCGAGAATTGAAACTGTAGACTTAAACACCTACGATGATTTTTCTTTTGCAGAAAGTATAAGCCTAAATGATTATAATTGTTAGGCATGGCCAAACACTATGGAATGTCTTAAAAAAATTACAAGGACATAAAAACTCAAAACTTACTGAAAAAGGGAAGCTTCAAGCTTTTAAAGTAGCAAAATTCCTAGACCAAAAAATTAAAAAAATTGAAGACTTTGAAATTTATTCAAGTCCAATCAAAAGAGTTGTTGATTACACTAATGTAATTAACTCAAAACTGAGAAATACAAAAATAAAAAAAAAAATTATTTATTCGAATTATTTGAAAGAACATAACTTTGGTAAATGGGAAGGGAAATCAATCAAAGAGATTAAAAAA
>CACJBQ010000038.1 GCA_902591695.1 uncultured Pelagibacteraceae bacterium
ATCCTAATATGATTCCAAAAAAAACTACAAATATGTTTAAACTATACATTAAGTATAAAGAGGATATTAATGAGAAACCAATTATACTCTGTACATTTGCTCCCCAAAAACAAAATAGATCTTTCCAATTCCAAGTTTTATAATTTGGATTAACTGTGACTAAGTCCCAATTAGATAGAGAGTATTTTACTTTAGGTTGATTCACTTAATTTATTTTAAACTAATAAATTCTACTGTCCATATAAGAGAGTTGGTAGCCATAAGGCAATTTTAGGAAATATGATTATTAAAATTAAGCCTATAACTTGTAGAACCATAAATTGCATCATTCCATAATAAATATCTTTTAAATCCCATTCAGGTACTACACCTTTTAAAAAATAAGCAGACAAAGCTACAGGTGGAGATAGCCAGGCGGTCTGGAGATTTACAGCGACCAATATTGCAAACCAAGTTAAATTAAAGCCTAAAGCCTCAATTAATGGTAAAAGAATTGGGACAATAATCATAACAATTGGTACCCATTCTAATGGCCAACCTAATAAAAATATTGCAACCATAACAATTCCTAGGATTAAATATTTATTCATTTCTAATCCTAATAAAAATTCAGTTAATAAGGTTGGAGTACCAAGTCTTGCAAATACAGCCCCGAAAAAGTTTGATGCAGCGACTAAAACCATTATTAAAGCAGTAATTTCTAAAGTTTTAACTAGTGCCTCTTGAAGTTTTGATAGAGTTAATTTTTTGTAAGCTAATGAAAGCAATAAAGCTCCCATAGCACCACAACCTGCTGCTTCTGTAGGTGTTGCAAAACCAAACAATATACTACCTAATGCAGCAAAGACGAGAGCTGCAGGTGGAACTAAACCTAAGAAAAATTCAATCCAAACTTCTTTCATGCTTGCTGCTCTCATTTCTTCAGGAATTACAGGTCCTAATTTTGGATTTATCATGCATCTTATTGTTGTGTAGCCAGCGTATAAACTAGCAAGAAGAATTCCAGGTATTATAGCAGCAGCAAATAAGTCAATTACAGGAATTTCCATAATTGGACCCATCACAACAAGCATAATACTTGGTGGAATTAAAATTCCTAAAGTACCACCAGCTGTAATTGTGCCAGCTGCAAGTCTTACATCATAACCAGATCTATTCATTGATTTTGCAGCCATGATTCCCAGTATGGTTACTGAGGCACCAACAATTCCTGTTGCTGCAGCAAAGATAACTGAAACAAACAATACAGCATAATACAATGCACCTCTTACTCTAGCCAACATCATTTGAAATGATGAGAACAATCTTTCCATCAGTCCTGCTTGTTCCATCATAATGCCCATAAAGACAAAGAGCGGGACGGCGGCGAGGGTTTGTTCGGTCATGACCATCGAGAACTGGAGGGTCATTAAATAAAAGACTAATTTTCCAAATCCTAGATACCCAAATACAAAACCTAAGAAAATTAATGTAAATGAAATTGGAAATCCGACAAAGATTGCAAAAAGCATTACTCCAACTAAAATAAAACCTAAAATGGCTGGATCAATTAATTCTGCTATCATTTATCTTCTCCTGGCCATTTTCCTCTTGTGGCAGCCCAATAACTTTTAAATAATTCTGAAATACCTTGGATTAGTAAAAATATTATTCCAATAAGTAGGCAACTTTTAATTGGCCACATATATGGCATCCAAGTAGTATCCATTCCTCTCTCACCTCTTTGAATAGACTCCCCTACATATCCAATAGTCATGTAAAGAAATACTATTAAGCCTGGAAAATAAAATAAAATATATAACCAAAAATCAATTGTTCCTTGATTCTTGGTTTTAAAATTTCTGTATAAAAAATCAGCTCTTATATGAACACCTTTAGAAAGAGCATAACCAGCACCCAACATAAAAAGTGCACCATATAAAAATCTACTGATGTCATAAGCCCATATTGTTGGGGCATGAAATAATTTTCTAGCAAGAACTTCGTAAGTCATTGCAAGAATTAACGGCATCAATATCCAACAAACAACGTTACCAACCCATTTGCTAAATTTATCAATGTTTACAATTGAACTTGCCATCCATGGTGGCATATCACTTGGCATATTTCCTGAACCACCTCGCCTTTCGGCAATCATTTCATCTGATATATCTAATTTACCTGGTTCGTCTGCCATAAAATTTTATATAAAAAATTAGAGCGGACTATTAAGTCCGCTCTAACGTAAAGATTATTTAATGATTACTTTAATGTTGCTGCGTGAGCCATTCCTAGCTTCGCATTAGACATTTGAGCACCACTCCAGAAAGGAACTGCGATATCAGCAAATTCTTTCATAGAGTCCCAAACTTCAGCAAAAAATGCATTTTTAGCTGCGTTTGTTTCCAAACTTTTCTTAGCAGCTGCCATGTATTCTGTGAAGTAATCAGAAGGAGTATCTTCTAATTTTACACCATGAACTTCTGTAAGCTCTTTTAAAGCTTTTCCGTTTTCATAGATTCTGTAACTTAGAGATTTCGCTAGAGATGCATTTGCTGCAACTTCTAGAGACTTCTTCTCATGAGCACTCATAGCTTCATATGTTTTTCCAGTAATGTAAAAGTCAGCATTTACGACTACTTGGTGTAAACCTTGTAGGTAGTAGTGCTTTAATACTTTTTGGAAACCAAACGTTAAGTCTGGTTTTGGACAACACCATTCAGCAGCATCAATAGTTCCTGCTTCTAAAGCTGGCAGAATATCTCCACCACCCATAGCAACAGATGCTATACCGATGTCTTTATAAGTTTGTCCTGGAATTCCTGGAGGAGTTCTGAATTTATATTTTCTAAAATCAGCCATATCTTTAATTGGTTTTGGAAACCAACCTAAAGCTTCAGGACCAACTGGTTGAATCATAAATCCTTTAATATCTCTTCCCATTTCTTTCCATAGTCTGTCGTATAGCTCTTTTCCTCCACCATACTGAAACCATGATAAAAATGCGATGTTGTCAATACCAACACCACCACCTGCTACTGGCGAACCAAATAACATAGCGGCAGGGTGATCACCTGACCAATAGTGTGTCCAAGCAAATCCACAGTCGATAAGTCCTTTATCAACAGCATCTAAAGTTTCTTTTACACCAACAACTGCTCCTGCAGGCATAATTTCAAACTTAAGAGATCCACCTGTCAAAGTTGTAACAGTGTCAGTAAAGTCTTTTAACATTTTAACTTCATCAGCTTTAGTGTTAAGAACTGTCTGACATTTTAGTGTTTTCGCAGCATTAGCATTTGAAATAAATCCAAATACCATAGCAACTGCAAATAACATTGAAATGATTTTTCTCATATCGTTTTTTCCCTCTCTTTATTTTTAAAAACAAAAGCTTGTCAAAGAATGAAATCTAAAACAAGTACTAAT
>CACJBQ010000039.1 GCA_902591695.1 uncultured Pelagibacteraceae bacterium
TTTTCTTAGCAAGCTCTCTGCTTTCCTTCATCAAAGAATTAAACTTTTCTGTATCAATTGACATTGATTTATTTCTTAAAATATCTTCTGTAAGATCTAACGGGAAACCATAGGTATCGTATAATTTAAAAGCTACGTCACCAGGTAACACTTTATCTATTTTTGATATTTCATCATTTAAAATTTTTATTCCTCTATCTAAAAGAACTAAGAATTTTTCTTCCTCCATTTTTAAAGTTTCTTTAATTAAAGACTCTGCTCTAACTAACTCTGGATAGTTTCCTGACATTTCATTTTTAAGAGTATCAAACAAATTATAAAAAACTGGTTCCTTAGATCCAAGTAAATGAGAATGTCTCATCCCTCTTCTCATAATTCTTCTAAGAACATAACCTCTTCCTTCATTAGAAGGTAAAACACCTTCAGCAATTAAAAATGAACTTGCTCGTAAGTGATCAGCAATAACTCTAAAACTTGAAAGATTAGATTTATCTGATTTAACTTTTACAATTTCAGATGCTGAATTAATTATTTTTTTAAAATGATCTGTTTCATAGTTATCATGTGATCCTTGCAATAAAGCTGCAATTCTCTCTAATCCCATTCCTGTATCAACAGATGGTTTTGGAAGATTTATTCTTTTATCTTTTGTAACTTGTTCAAATTGCATAAAGACCAAGTTCCAAATTTCTATAAACCTATCTCCATCCTCATCTTTGGATCCAGGTAAACCTCCTGGTAAATGATCTCCGTGGTCAAAAAAGATTTCTGAACAAGGGCCACATGGACCTGTCTCACCCATTGACCAAAAATTATCAGAAGTTGCTATCCTTATAATCCTATCATCACTAAAACCCGCAATTTTCTTCCAAAAATTGAAGGCCTCATCATCTTCGTGGAATACTGTTACGTACAGCCTGTTTTTATCTATTCCAAAATCTTTGGTTATTAAATCCCATGCATAATGAATTGCTTGCTCTTTAAAATAATCACCAAAAGAAAAATTTCCTAACATCTCAAAGAAAGTGTGGTGCCTTGGTGTGTAACCAACATTTTCTAAATCATTATGCTTACCACCTGCCCTTACACATTTTTGTGATGTAGTGGCTCTAACGTAATCTCTTTTTTCTAACCCTGTGAAAACATTCTTAAACTGGACCATTCCAGAGTTGGCAAACATCAATGTGGGATCATTATTTGGAACTAAATTACTAGATTCCACAATCTTATGATCGTTCTTTTCAAAATATTTTAGAAAAGTATTTCTTATTTCATTGAGTGTTTTGTCTGCCATATTTTTAAAATACAGCTTTTTTATTCTATGTCTAGATATCGAAGGGAAAAAAGGCGCTTAAATTAAGCGCCTTTTATTAATAAAGATGACCTATTAATTCTTTTTAGATGGAGGGGTAGCTTCTGCTTTATCAGCTTCTTCTTTCTCAGCTACTTTCTTTTCTTTTTCCAATTTTTCAGGATCAATTGGATTTCCCTCTATTTTTTTAGAAATCACACCTGCTTTTTCTCTAATTGCCATTTCAATTTCTGCAGCAACTTTAGGATTTTGAGCTAAATAAGTCTTAGCATTTTCTCTACCTTGACCAATTTTCTCACCTTTATAAGCATACCATGCACCTGATTTTTCAATTATATCTGCTTTAGAACCAAGATCGACTAGTTCACCCATCTTGCTAATTCCTCTTCCGTACATCAAATCAAATTCAACAACTTTAAATGGTGGTGCCACTTTATTCTTAACTACTTTCACTCTTGTAGAGTTACCAATAATTTCATCTTTATCTTTGATCGCACCAATTCTTCTAATGTCCATTCTTACAGATGAGTAAAACTTAAGTGCATTACCACCTGATGTTGTCTCTGGACTTCCAAACATAACTCCAATTTTCATTCTGATTTGGTTAATGAAAATCATCATTGTGTTTGTGTTTGAAATTGAACCTGTTAATTTTCTTAAAGCTTGACTCATTAATCTTGATTGAAGACCAACATGATGATCTCCCATCTCGCCTTCAATTTCAGCTTTTGGAGTTAAAGCTGCAACAGAGTCGATTACGATTACTGAAATAGAGCCTGATTTTACTAGTGTATCGGCGATTTCTAATGCTTGTTCACCAGTATCTGGTTGTGAAATTAAAAGCTCTTCAGTATTTACACCTAATTTTTTTGCATAAACTGGATCTAATGCATGCTCTGCATCAACGAATGCACAAATGCCTCCAGCTTTTTGAGCTTCAGCAACAACTTGTAGTGCTAATGTTGTTTTTCCAGATGACTCTGGTCCGTAAACTTCAATAATTCTTCCTTTTGGTAATCCACCTATGCCTAAAGCTAAATCAAGACTTAAAGAACCTGTTGAAACAGACTCAATATCCATCGCTCTCTTTTCACCAAGCTTCATTACAGAGCCTTTTCCAAAATTATCTGTAATTTGAGCTATCGCAGCGTCTAACGCTTTGTTCTTTTCTTTAACATCCATTTCTTGATCTTTAGTAGATTTGACTACCTTTAAATTATTTTTTGTCATTACTTGCCTCTTTTTTATTAATTATTAACACTCGAATCATGAAATTATTATGTACTACTTTTGTTCTCATTTGCAAGTATTATAATTAGGTGCCACTTTTAGCTAGATAAACATGAGTAAATTAAAGATTAGTTGCTATTTGTCATTAATTTTAAATACAATGTAAATAATGTAAAAAAATTAAGTTAAATTAGTTAAAATTTACTTTATTTTACTTTAATTTTACTCTTGTTTTACTCTAATATTACCCTTAACTAAATATTTATGAAAGACAAAAAAATATTTTTAGGAAACGTTAAAAGGCTTGATGAAATAGTTAGAGAATTAGAAATCGTTAAGTCCAGATTTGATGAATATGTAAAGGGTATGGAAATCAAAGGCTTAGCAACAAAATATTTTTCCAACATGACATTAGGAAAGCAAAAATTTCCAATAGAAATTTATTATAAATTAGCCAAAGTTTTCAATGAACTTTATAAAAAAAAGAACATAAAGAAAAGTATATCTAAAGAAGAATTATACATAATTGATGATAAGAAAAACATAGATCAAGATAAAGGATTAATAACTGTTTATTTAGATGAGTATAAATATTATGGGAGAATTGGTGATATTGAAGAAAAAGTTATATTAAACTTTACTAGACCCACTTCATCAACAGCTGATCTTATAAAAAGATTTATTCATTCAACTGATGCTACATTAAAAAGACAAAATAAATTTGCAGATAAAT
>CACJBQ010000040.1 GCA_902591695.1 uncultured Pelagibacteraceae bacterium
TCTGAAACTACTTTTTTAGGTAATGATCTATCAACTAAAGAGAACTTAATGTTACTATTTTTAGGTAATAAATTTGCTAATAAAAACCTTCCAGCTGTAGAAGTATATTTTTCTATTTTCTTATTCCCTTGCTCATCTACTGTCTCATATCTTGAAATGATAGTGCTATGTACATTTATTTGCCCAGATGATAATGCAAATTCAATTTGATCTGAATTTGTAAAGTATCCAGCAGGTTTGTCAGATATAGGCTCTTGTGAAAGATAGTAAATTCCTAAAATCATATCCTGACTTGGAACAATAATTGGTTTACCATTTGATGGAGAAAGAATGTTATTTGTAGATAACATTAATATTCTTGCTTCTAATTGAGCTTCTAAACTTAACGGCACGTGCACTGCCATTTGGTCACCATCGAAGTCAGCGTTAAATGCTGCACAAGTTAAAGGGTGTAATTCAATTGCATCTCCTTCAATTAATTTTGGCTCAAAAGCTTGAACTCCAAGCCTATGAAGTGTTGGTGCTCTATTTAAAAGTACCGGATGTTCTCTAACTATTAATTCTAAAGCGTCCCAAACTGCATTTGTTTCTTTTTCAACTAATTTTTTAGCCTGTTTAATTGTTGAGGCTAAACCTAATTTATTTAATCTTGCATATAAAAATGGTTTAAATAATTCTAAAGCCATTTTTTTTGGTAAACCACACTCATGCAATTTTAAATCAGGACCGACAACGATTACTGATCTTCCAGAATAATCAACTCGTTTACCTAATAAATTTTGTCTAAATCTTCCTTGTTTACCTTTTAACATTTCAGCAAGAGATTTAAGCGGTCGCTTACCTGTTCCTGTAATTACTCTACCTCTTCTACCATTATCAAATAGAGCATCTACAGACTCTTGAAGCATCCTTTTTTCATTTCTTACAATGATATCTGGAGCTTTAAGATCCATTAATCTTTTTAATCTGTTATTTCTATTAATTACTCTTCTGTATAAATCGTTAAGATCTGAAGTAGCAAATCTTCCGCCGTCTAGAGGAACTAATGGTCTTAATTCTGGTGGTATTACTGGTACAACAGTCATAATCATCCACTCAGGTTTTTGACCTGTTTCAATAAATGACTCTATTAATTTTAATCTTTTAATTGCTCTTTCTTCATTAACTTTTGATTTGGTTTCTTTAATAAAGCTAACAAGATTTTTTCTTTCTAATTCTAAATCTAAATTTTTCAGCATCTCAAGAACAGCTTCTGCTCCTATTCCCGCTGTAAAACTTTCTTCACCAAACTCATCCTGGTATTTTGCTAATTCTTCCTCATTTAAGAGTTGATTTTTTTGTAAACCAGTTAAACCGGGTTCTATTACTATAAAGTTTTCAAAATAAAGAACTCTCTCTATTTCTTTTAATTTCATGTCTACTGCTAAAGCAATTCTGCTAGGGAGAGACTTCAAGAACCAAATATGTGCTACCGGTGTAGCAAGGTTAATGTGGCCCATTCTTTCTCTTCTTACATTTGATTTTGTAACCTCAACACCACATTTCTCACATATAATTCCTCTAAATTTCATTCGTTTATACTTACCACATAAACACTCATAATCTTTTATTGGTCCAAAAATCCTTGCACAAAACAAACCATCTTTTTCAGGTCTAAACGTTCTATAATTAATTGTTTCAGGCTTTTTAATTTCTCCAAATGTCCAAGATTTAATTTTCTCTGGACTAGCAAGTGAAATTTTAATGCTATTAAAATTTTGAGCTTCTGAAATCTCGCTGCTCTTAAATAGATCTGTTAAATCTTTTTTCATTAATTAAGCTCCACATTTAATGCTAATGATTTAATCTCTTTAACTAAAACGTTAAATGACTCTGGTATTCCAGACTCAAAGTTCTCTTCACCTTTAACTATAGTCTCGTAAACTTTAACCCTTCCTGCAACGTCATCAGACTTAACAGTCAAAATTTCTTGTAATGTATATGATGCACCATAAGCTTCAAGTGCCCACACTTCCATTTCACCAAATCTTTGACCGCCTAGTTGTGCTTTACCACCAAGTGGTTGTTGTGTAACCAAACTGTAAGGTCCGGTAGATCTTGCATGAATTTTATCTTCAACTAAGTGATGAAGTTTTAGCATGTAGATTATTCCAACAGTAACTGGTCTATCAAATTTCTCACCTGTTCTTCCATCCCATAAATAAGTTTGACCAGAACCTGGTAAATTTGCTAGTTCAAGCATCTCAGTAACATTTTTTTCTTTAGCACCATCAAAAACAGGCGTTGAGATTGCGATACCATTTTGTAAATTTTCGCAAAGATCTTTAAATTCACTTTTGCTTAATTTGTCTACTTTTTCGTTGAAAATATCTTCTCCATAAACAGATTTTAAGAATTTTTCGATTTTTTCTGTTCTTTCAATTTTTTTGTTATTTTCGTTTACTAAATTTTTAACTTGTTCACCAAATTCTTTACATGCCCAACCTAAGTGTGTCTCTAAAATTTGCCCAACGTTCATCCTACTTGGAACACCCAGAGGATTTAATACAATGTCAACTGGTCTACCATCTTCTCTATATGGCATATCTTCAACAGGTACAATTTTACTTACAACACCTTTGTTTCCATGTCTTCCTGACATTTTATCACCAGGTCTTAATCTTCTTTTTATTGCAACAAATACTTTTACCATTTTCATAACACTTGGTAATAAATCATCACCACTTCTAATTTTTAAAACTTTATCTTCAAATCTCTCTGTTATGTCTTCTTTTGCTTTATTATATTGATCTTTTAATTGAGCTAATGTTGCTTCGTCATTTACATTTCCTACAGTGATTTTAAACACATCATTAATGGATAGTTTATCAATTGTATCAAAATCTAACTTAGTTCCTTCAGATAAATCTTTTACTTTTTTAGTTAAAGATGATCCTGACAAGAATTGTGAAGCTCTTTGTTTAATACTTCTTTCTAATATTTCTTCCTCAACAATTTTATCTTGTTGTACTTGTTCAATTTCAGCTCTTTCAATAGTTATTGATCTTTCGTCTTTTTCAATTCCATGTCTATTAAATACTCTCACATCAACTACCGTTCCACTTGATCCTCTAGACATTCTTAGAGATGTATCCGTTACATCAATAGCTTTTTCTCCAAAAATTGATCTTAATAATTTTTCTTCAGGACCAGATGCTGAGTCACCTTTTGGAGTAACTTTACCAACTAAAATATCTCCAGCATTTACCTCTGCACCAATATA
>CACJBQ010000041.1 GCA_902591695.1 uncultured Pelagibacteraceae bacterium
TTAAATGAAATATTAAAAAAGGCAGACGATATAACGTCAATGACATTAGAGGAATATGAGATTTATATAGATGACTATACAAAAAAAAGTAAATATCCAGATATAAGTAAATGAGTAAATTAATTAATATTGCAGTAGTAGGACTTGGTCAGGTTGGTAATTATTTGCTAAACGAACTAAATACAAAAAAGAAAGATATTGAGCTTAAAACAGGTAAGAGAATAAATGTAGTTGCTATATCTGCGAGAAGCATTAATAAAAAACGAAGATTTAAAATAAATAAAAAATTATTTTACAGAAAACCTTTAGAAATTTTTAAAAAAAATAACATTGATATATTGTTTGAAGCTATAGGTTTATCAGATGGAATTTCTAAAAAAGTTGTAGAAACTGCTTTAAAAAATAAAATCCATGTTATTACACCTAATAAAGCTTTAATATCAAAACATGGTAATGAGTTAGCAAAACTTGCAGAAAAAAATAAGGTTAATTTGGAATTTGAAGCATCAGTTGCTGGAGGTATACCGATATTAAGATCTATTAAAGAAGGATTAGCAACAAATAAAATATCAAAGGTTTATGGAATTCTGAATGGTACCTCAAATTATATTTTATCTGAAATGGAAAATTCAAATGAAAATTTTGCTGATGTTCTAAAAAAAGCACAGATACTTGGTTATGCCGAACCTGGTAATCCGAAATTAGACTTAAATGGTTTTGATGCATTTGCAAAAGTCAGAATTTTGTCTGCTTTAGCCTTTAACAGTAAAATTTCAAAACATAAATGTTTAATGGAAGGAATAGAAAAAATTGAATTAAAAGATATTAAAATTGCAAATCAATTAGATTTAAGAATAAAGCTGTTGGGAATTTCTGAGTTAAAGAATAATCATCTTTTTGAAACCGTTCATCCATGTTTGGTTAGTAAAAAATCTTATATTGGTAATGTTAACGGTGTAATGAATGCAGTTATTCTGCAAGGTAAACCTGTTGGAGAAAGTGTATTGCAAGGGGAGGGAGCTGGTCCAGGTCCTACTTCTTCATCATTACTTTCTGATTTGTTATCTATTTTGCGTGGAAATATAAAAAAACCTTTCGGTGTTAGTGTTTCTAGGCTTAAATCTTTAAAGCCATATAATGTAAATAATTATGTAAATTCATTATATTTAAGATTTGAAGTAAAAGATAAGCCTGGTGTATTATCCGAAATAACTAATCGTTTAGCTAAATACAAAATTTCAGTTAAAAGGTTAATCCAGACACCTGATAAGAAAAACAATAAGGCAACAATAGTTATTATAACTCATAAAACAACCGAAACTAATATTCATAATTGCTTGTCTATTTTCAAAAAAAATAAAAATATTTTAAAAACACCAACATTAATTAGATTGCTTGGTTAATGGAAATTTATTTAAAACTTTTTGAAGTTTTATTTCCAGTATTCCTAATAGTAGGTCTTGGATATCATTTGGGTAAAAAAAATCCCAATTTTGATACATCATTTATAACTACATACGCTGGTAATTTTGGAACTCCAGCTCTGGTTATTTTTGCTATCACTGCAGGTGGAGTAACTTTTGAGTTATTTAGTGAATATTTTGGTTACGCAATTATCTTATTAACATTATTTGGGATTATAGGTTTAATTTTTCTTGTTCTTATGAAGAAAGATTATATTCGTGAATTACCAACATTTATCTTACCAAATACTGGAAATATGGGTATTCCGATTTGTTTATTTGCCTATGGTGAATTAGGAATGGGTATAGCAGCTGCAATTTCATCTCTTATTGTTTTGCTCCACTTTACTTTAAATATTTTCTTAGCAAAAAGAGCCTTTGATTTTAAAACAATATTAAAAAGTCCATCATTTTACGCAATTTTAATAACAGTACTCTTTTTGTATTTTGAAATTCCATTTCCTCAATTTGTATTAAATACTGTAATGCTTTTAGCTTATGGAATGATTGTAATGATACTTATGTCGCTAGGTGTTGCTCTTACACAAATGAAAGTATTTTCTTTTAAAGATGCATTAATAACTTCTTTTGGAAGAGTAATATTAGGTCCTATTATAGGATTTGCTGTTATAAAATTTTTTAATTTATCTGGTATACCAGCCGGTGTTCTGTTAATTCAGTCTTGTATGCCTAGTGCAATTTTGTGTTATTTGATTGCGCACATGTATTCACCTAAAGAAATTGTAGATAATATATCTAGCACAATTGTAGTATCTACAATCATGTCCTTATTCACTATACCGATAACATTATTCTTTGCTTTAAAATACTTCTATTAAGAGATATCCTTCTTTTATGAAGGCTATAATTTTAAATGCATCTGCTTGGATGATTGTTCCTGTAATGGATGCTTTTGCTAAATATTTAAGCTCATCCATGGATGTTTTGCAGATAACGTGGGCAAGATATTTTTTTACTGTAGTCTTTACATTATCCCTAATGCTTATCTTTTATAGGCACTCATTAGTTTGGACGAAAAAACCAACACTTCAATTAATTAGAGGATTAATTTTTGTTTTTTCTACTTATTTATTCTTTTATGCAATATCGGAAATTTCACTTCCTAAAGCATTAACCTTGGCTTTTGTTGCTCCAATTTGTGTTACAGCCTTATCTCCATTTTTTCTAAATGAGAAAGTAGGGGTGAAGAGGTGGACTGCTGTATCGTTAGGATTTATTGGAACTTTAATTGTAATCAGACCTGGCTTTATAGAACTTAATTTAGCTACCATGGCCGCTTTAGGTAATGGAATTTGCTATGGGTTTTATCTTATCATCACGAGGAAGCTCAGTACCTCTGATAATCCTCTTTTAACCCTTTTACTATCGGGTTTAATAGGAACCATAATAATTAGCCTATTTATGCCCTCAGTTTGGGTTAATCCTACGTCAAATCAGTGGATTTTAATGGCTTTAATCGGCCTTATAGCCTCTGTTGCGCATCTTTTCCTCATATTATCACTCAAATACGCTGATGCCTCTAAATTAGCTCCTTTGGGCTATACAGAGATAATTACCAATATACTAATTAGTTATTATTTCTTTCATGAATTGCCAGATAACTGGACTTATTTAGGTTTATTTATCATTGTTATCAGTGGTCTATATATT
>CACJBQ010000042.1 GCA_902591695.1 uncultured Pelagibacteraceae bacterium
AAAGACTTAAAAAGAAAAAACTTTTGAATTGCCATAATTGCAATTCAGAAAAAGTTGAAAAAACAATTATGGCACCTCAGTTAATAAGTAATAAATCAAAAACTGATGAAAATTTAAACTTAGATAAATATAATAAAGTAAAAAAAACTATAAAAGATTATCAAAAATTTATTAAAGATAATTTTAATTATGTTGGTGATAATTTTGCTTATGAAGCGAGATCAATTCATTATAATGGTAAAAAAAAATCAAAGGGTATTTACGGGAGTGCATCAAAGGAAGATTTGAAAGAATTAAAAGAAGAAGGTATTGATGCTCAAATGATCCCTTGGATAGAAGAAAAAGAAAATTAGTCTTTAATAAACTTTGCTATATAGTTTACAGATAAATCTCTAGAAATACTCCATTCATCCTTAATAATGTTAAAATTCATACCCTCTAATTTTTTTAGAGATAAATCATATTTCATTAAAATTTTTTTAAGATCTTCAGGTTTAACAAATTTTTCCCATTCGTGTGTTCCAATTGGAAGCCATCTCAAAACATATTCTGCTCCAACAATTGCAAAAAAATAAGATTTTAAAGTTTTATTTATTGTTGCAACAAACATTATTCCATTTTTTTTTAAAAGTTTTGAACAAGACTTCAAAAAAAAATCTATATCCTCTACATGCTCAACAATTTCCATATTTAAAATTACATCAAATTTTTTTGTAATTTTAAGCTTTTCAGGCGATGAACATAAATAATTAATTTTTAGTTTATTTTTTTTTGAATGGAGTTTTGCAATTTTTATATTTTTATCAGATGCATCGATACCTGTAACATTTGCTCCCATTCTTGACATTGGTTCGGATAGTAACCCTCCACCACATCCAATATCTAAAATATTTATTCCTGATAAAGGTCTTAATTTATTTTCTAATTTGAAATTATTAATAATATTTTCTTTTATGTATTTTATTCTTGTTGGATTAAATTTATGAAGTGGTTTGAATTTACCCTCTGGATCCCACCATTCATTGGCCATTTTAGAAAATTTATCTATTTCTTTTTTATTTACACTAGTCATTGTGATAAATAGTTGACATAATAATTTAGATGTATTTTATCCATTATTTATTAAATATTAATAATTAAAGCTAGCATGAAAACTATCGTATTAAAATTTGGCGGAACATCTGTAGGAACTATAGATAGAATTAAAAAGGTAAGCAAAATTATTGCTTTTTACAAAAAGAAAAAAAATAAGGTAGTAGTTGTTTCATCGGCAATGAGTGGTGTGACAAATGAGTTAGTTAATAAATCTAAACTGATAAGTAGCAATTTTGATAGAGCAGAATATGATGCATTAGTTTCGACTGGAGAGCAAGCATCATGTGCACTTATTGCTGGTAGACTAAAACATAATGGGTTTAAATCGAGATCTTGGACATCATGGCAATTACCTATTTTAACAGATGGTCCTCATTCTAGTGCAAGGATTAGTTCAGTAGGTATCAAAGAATTAAATAGATATATAAATTCAGGTGGAATACCTATAATCACAGGATTTCAGGGTGTAAGTAAAGATTTAAGAGTAACAACAATCGGAAGAAGCGGATCTGATGCAACTGCAATTATGCTTGCAAAATTTATTAAAGCTGATGAGTGTATAATATATACTGACGTAGATGGAGTTTATACTACTGATCCAAGGCAGTATAAAAAAGCAAAAAAAATTAAAAAAATTTTTTATGACGAAATGTTAGAAATGGCATCTCTCGGTTCAAAAGTAATGCAGCCTACATCAGTCCAGGATGCAAAGCTGAATAAGATTGATGTTAAAGTAAAATCTTCATTTGTATCAAAATCTGGTACCCTAATAACAAATTCTAAAAAAGCATTTAGCGACCAAATTATTACTGGAATTTCATCAACAAAAAATGATGCTAAAATTACAATTGTAGGAGTAAAAGATAGACCTGGTGTTGCTGCTTCTATTTTTAAACCGCTTTCGAAAAATCTCATCAATGTAGATATGGTGGTTCAAAATATATCTTTAGATGGAAAAGAGACAGATCTTACATTTACTATTAAATCTGATGATTTAAAAAAAACAGAAAAATTAATTAAACAAAATAAAAAAATATCTTTTAAAAAATTATCTTTTGATAAGGGTGTTTCTAAAGTTTCAATCATTGGTGTTGGTATGATAACGACTCCAGGTATAACATACAGAATGTTCCAGGCACTAGCCTCAAAAAAAATTAATATTTTGGTTATTTCTACCTCGGAGATAAAAATTTCAGTTCTAGTTTCTGTTAAGCATGTTAAAAGAGCAATAGCTGCTTTACATAAAGAATTTAAATTAGATTAATTATAATGAGTTTAAGACCATTTAGAGATATTAAAAGAAGAAAAACAAAAGTAATAAATGTTGGAAATGTAAAGATTGGGGGCGACAATCCAATTTCTGTTCAATCAATGACGAACACTTTAACTACGGATGTTAAAGCAACCATAAAACAAATTAATGATATAGCTGAGGAAGGTGCCGATATTGTAAGAGTGTCTTGTCCAGATGAGGACTCTTCAAAAGCATTAAAAGAAATAATAAAACATGTATCAATACCAGTAGTTGCAGATATACATTTTCATTATAAAAGGGCTATTGAGGCAGCAGAAAATGGAGCTAGCTGTTTAAGAATTAATCCAGGAAATATTGGAGATGAAACAAAGATACACGAGGTATTGAAAGCAGCAAAGAATAATAATTGTTCAATAAGAATTGGAGTAAATGCAGGTTCTCTGGAAAAAGATATTTTAGAGGAATTTAAAGAACCTTGTCCAGAAGCATTAGTTAAAAGCGCTTTAAGAAATATAAAAATTTTAGAAGATAAAGATTTTTTAAATTTTAAGATAAGTGTCAAATCATCAGATGTATTCCTTTCGATAGCAGCATACAGACAACTATCAAAAGTTATAGATTATCCTTTA
>CACJBQ010000043.1 GCA_902591695.1 uncultured Pelagibacteraceae bacterium
TACTAAACTTATATCTGAAAGAATGATTGTAGACTTAATTAAAAAAGCTAGAAAAATATCTATGAACTAGAAGTATAGGGTTGAAAGTCTGATAAGATTTTTTCTGGAATTTTAACTGGCTTAAATTTTTCATTTATAAATACTAGATGAATTTTAGCTTCTACGATCAATTCCTCTTCTTTAAATATTGATTGATTCATTAAAAAAGAAGTTTTTGAAGTAGAGTCTACAAAAGATTTAATTTGTAAATCATCCTCTAAATATGCAGATTTTTTATATTCAATATTGCACGATTTAACAATTATAAGAGCACCAAAATCATTTTTTATTTTTATATTGCTTAATCCAATAGTCGATAACGCTTCAGTTCTAGCTCTTTCTAAATATTTTAAATAATTCGCATAGTACACGACTCCACCAGCGTCTGTGTCCTCATAATACACTTTAACATTATGAGTAAAGTTTTTATGCATAAATTAATAATATCAAATAAATAAAAATTTAATAGAAACTAAGATACAATATCTAAGATGAAAATTTATATAATTTGGTTAATCGGAGTAATTATATGGAACTTTGGATTTCCAAATGCAATTCCAATTGCTGATGTTATCGCAGCTATTTTATTATCGTTTTTAAGTATTGGATTAAAAAAGTATATAAAATGATAATTAATCTGCTGAAAAATAAATATTCTGAAAATAAGAAATTGATTTCATTTTAGAATTATCAGTATCAGCCATTATAGCCAGACCATCTAGTTCATTCACATCTAGATCATGAAATTTTTTAAAATCCTCTTTAACATTGGCTTTTACTGTTACCCATTCATTTAGGTTGTCTTTAGTAGTTGCTAATACATTGTCTATAGATTTTTTTGTATAAGGACTGGGTCTATTCTCACCAACTTCACTATTACTTGAAAAAACATAATTAATTGCTCTATTTGATAAAGGTGTAGCTCCAGTTTTTTTAATCGCAAAAACTCGGGCGGCATAATCATGACCTTTTTTCGTATTCTCTTTAATTCCACGAAGGTCTTTCTCAATTTTCCATGTAATATTGATAAAAGGTGTTTTATTTAGGTCAATTTTGATCTCTTTTCCTAGACCTGAAGCAGCATTATTTGCTACGGCTTTTAAATAATTACCATTTTCATTTGATCCAACGGTATATGAAGTCTTGTTATCTGCTCCTCTTACTTTACGGATCTCAAGTGCTGATAGTTCTTTTTCAGTAAATTCAAAAACTTTTACAGTTTCTGCATGTGCAGAGCTAAGAAAGATTAATGATGTAATAAAAATATAAAAAATTTTTAACATGTTCTTCTTATAGATAGATTATTTATAAATTCAATATTCAGTCACAATTTCAACATTCTAAATTCAAAATTGATTATTAAATGAGTTATATGAAAATAATTTCTGTATTTGTTCTTCTTATATATTGGTCAATAATGATCACAGCTCCAGTTATGGTTAAAAATTCTATTAAAAATCAAAATAATGATCAAAAAATAGTTTCAAATTTTTGAGACTAATATGTCGATCTACCACCACTGATATCAAATACCGCAGCTGTAGAAAAAGTATTTTCTTGTGAAGAAAGCCAGCAAACTAGTGAAGTAAATTCATGTATTTCAAGAAATCTTCCTCTTGGCACTTTTGACAGCATTCTTTTTACATGCTCTTTACTCATTTGATCTAAAATTCTAGTTTTAGCACCTGCTGGGGTGACAGCGTTTACAGCTATATCTTTGTCAGCTAATTCTTTACCCAAAGCTTTTGTCAACCCAATTGCGCCAGCTTTTCCTGAGCTATACGCGCTTGCATTTGCATTACCATCTTTGCCTGCAACGGAAGCAACATTAACAATTCTTCCATAGTTGTTTTTAATCATATTTGGGACAATTGCTCGGCAGCAGTTAAAAGTACCCATTAAATTTATCTGGACTATTTTATTCCACATATCGACATCATACTCCCATAAAGGACCTGTAGGACCTGTTATCCCGGCATTATTGATTAAAATATCTATATTTGATTTTGAAGTTATGTCTGCAACGTTTTTCTCTACATCTTGATAATTTGATATATCAACTACATTGTAAAATAAGTTAGGGTTTTTTACTTCATCAAATGCTGATTTAAGAAGCTTTTCATCGATATCCCATATAAACACTTTAGCACCAGACTCTAAAAATCTTTTTGCAACATCTAAACCAAACCCTTGAGCTCCACCAGTAACTACAGCTGTTCTATTTTTAAAATCAAATGTGTGCATTAAAAATTATTTTTTTGCTAACAAGTAGTATGTTATCCAGGCAACAAATGCACCTATTATCCAAGCATAAGATTGTAAAAACATTAAATTAGTATTCCAAATTGTTGACGCTGAAAAAATAAATCCTAATATTAAAGAATAAACACCTTTTATATGCCAACCACCTGAATAATAATAAGCACTCTCTTTATCTATAGAATATAGGTCTTTATTACTTAATTCTTGATTTTTAATTAAATAATAATCAGCTGCCATCACCCCAAATAAAGGACCAAAGAAAGCACCAAAAGTATCAACAAATGATAAAATTCCTATTTGGCTCAATATAGTCAGCCAGAAGATTGCGATCAACAAACCAAAAAAAGCAATTAAATAACTAGCGCTTTTTAAACTTAATATTGAAGGAGCAAAATTTATTAGAGAGTACTGAGATGGGATGAAATTGGCAACTAAATTTGTAGAAGCTGAAGCAATTATAATAAAAAATAGAACGACTATTGTTATT
>CACJBQ010000044.1 GCA_902591695.1 uncultured Pelagibacteraceae bacterium
CCACTCAAGATCCAGAAAAAAAAGAGTCATTAGCGAGGTGGAGAGCTAAAATTGGTGCCAAGAATGCCGAAAAAATTACACGTGAAGCAACTAATCGCGGTTCTGCTTTTCATGATATTCTTGAAAAATACTTATTAGGAAAATTAAATTTAGATTTATTAGGTGACAACACCTTAGAAAGACAAATGGCAGACCAAATTATTGAAAATGGTTTAAAGAATCAAGTAAGTGAGATCTGGGGTGTTGAGGCATGCCTTTTTTATCCAAAAAAATATGCAGGGGCTAGTGATTTAATTGCTATATATAATGGAAAGCCATCAATCATAGATTTCAAAAATTCAACTCAATTAAGAAAGGATGAGTGGAATTTTGAATATTATTTGCAACTTTCCGCGTATCAGATGGCCCATAACAAAGTCTATGGTACTGATATCAATCAAGGTGTTATATTAGTTTGTACGAAAGATTTAATGTTTCAAAGTTTTGTAATTGATTCTGAAAGATTAAAAAATTATCAGGAAATTTTTTTAAGAAAAGTTGATGAGTATTATAAAATGCAACTAAACAACAAATAATTTTAGTTGACTTTAATTTTTTCTTGAAATATAAAGTAAATACTAAATTTTTTAGCTACTTGTTTAGATGCAATCAGTTTAGTTTCTTTGAAAACTTACTCCATTTAAACATAGATAAAAAACTTATAGCGAAGCTACTTGTTTAGATGCTGAGTTAGTGTTTTTAATATTTTATTACTCTCTTATCTAACACGTGCTTCAGAAAGGAATAAATTGTGAAGTATATTGTGTGGGACATAGAAACAGACCATTCAGCTACAGACTGGTGTTCTATTTTAGAAATAGGTTGCATACTATTAGATAGCAATTTTAAGGAAGAACAAAGATTTCAAGCAAGATGTAGATTGCCAGATGATCGGGTCCCGACCGCTACTGCCCTGTGTATTAACCGTACAAATGTAGATTTATTAACAAAATCTAATCTTTCTCACTATCAACTAATAAATCAAATCGAAAAACTATTTAAATTTTGGTCTAAAGATCAGCCAACTACATTTATTGCATATTCTGGGATTAATTTTGACAGTGAGGTCATTCGTAAAGAATTTTTTAAGTCTTTAAAAGACCCGTATATCGAAAATACTAATGGCAATCAGAGGCATGATGCTTTGAATATAGTCCGAGCTGCATTTGCACTTGATGAAAAGATTTTAAACAGCGAATTAAATGAAAAAGGTAATATTTCAATGAAACTCGAGTCGCTTGCAAGGCTTAATGGCTTTGATGCAAAAGATAGCCACTCAGCATTGGTGGATACTGAAAATACCTGCAATGTTTTAGGCTTAATTAAACAAAAGCAGCCAAATTTATGGAACCATTATTTAAAAACAGCAAGCAAGCAAACAGTTGAAAGTATAATGAAGTCTGAAAATTTATTTACAGTCACAGAATATTTCTATGGCCGATCAAGATTATTTTTAACAGCACCTCTTCATCCAAAGAATTTTAATCATCCCGTATATAAATGGGCTCAAGTGGTGGATTTACGTTTTGATTGTGAGAAACTTTTTGCCCTTTCATACAGCGAATTAAAAGCAAAAATGAAAGAGTCGCCAAAGTTTTTACGGACAATCCGTTCAAACAAGGCTCCCATTATTTTAGATCCTAATTATGCAATGAAAGTTGATCCGTATAATAAATTAGATCCTGCATTATTAAGAAAAAGAGCAGAGTTAATTAAAAATAATGAAAAGTTTGCAAATGATGTTTGTAATATTCTTCAAGAAAACGCAGAAGAAAAAATGCAAATGCAATCTCAAGAAGATCCTGAACCTGAAGAAACAATTTACACTGGGTTTGCATCACCCAAGGATAAGTTTTTATTTACTAAGTGGCATGAAGCTGACTGGAAAGATAAATTAGCAATGTTAGATAAGTTCGAAGACAATCGACACGCACATTTTGGAAGTAGAATTTTATTCAATGAAGCCCCTGAAATTTTACCGAAAGATATGTACAAAAAAATTAAACGAAAAGTTGTCGTCCAAATGATGTTGAAAACATCACATTTAATTTTGACACTTTATTTGAAGAAATTGGAAAATATTTTTGATCTACTACAAGATTAATTTTATTTTTTTTAAAAAATTTATTTAATTCTTTTGCAGCATTATTGATTGGACATTTAATTTTCAAAAATGATCTTATAATTGCAGAAACCTTTTTACCTTTGCTTGCCCTTCTAGGGTCTTTCATTTTGGTATCAAATCTTTTTAAAATTTCTCCAATAGATCTTCCAGCAATCATTGTGGATGGATCTTTTTTTAATAAATTTAAATACCTTTTCTTATCCACAGCTACCTCTGTCGGGTCAATATCTGCATTGGTTTCTAATCGACTTAATAAGTCATTGAAATATTCATCTCTCCAAAAGTGCCTTAACAATCTTAACTTCCATCGAGCAGGGATTTCTAATTTTGAGATCAATAATTTAAAAATCTCAATATTACCGATTGTTAATGTACCTGAAGTATATTTTAAATTTTTTAAAGCTTTTAAAGACGTATTAATTATTTCCTTATCATCATTTTTTTCATCTTTTGATCCTAAGATTTCAAATCCAACTTGGTTT
>CACJBQ010000045.1 GCA_902591695.1 uncultured Pelagibacteraceae bacterium
CAAATAGATTATCATGCCACTTTGCAAAAGTTTCTGCATTACCAGAGTAGATGTCATAAACACCTTGATGCTTTAAATCCTCGAATTGTTTAGTTGTATTAAATCCATTAAATTTTGAGTATCCAATTATATTACACTTTGCTACTGTTCCATTATTCATTAATTGAGGACAAAATTTACAATGATCTCTCACTTTAGGTTTTTCAAAAAACTCTACTTCATTAAACCATTTTGGAACATAGATATAAATAAAGTTTAATTTAAACTTTTCTTGCAACATATCAGTAATTTCTCTTATTTCATGCGGAGGTATTTTTTGTTCTGGATGATAGGTTATGTAAAATTGATCAATATTTTCTAATATTTCAGAATATCTCTCCCAGTTTCTAAGCCAAAATCCATTTGTTGCTACCTCAACTGTTTTTGTAATACCAGTTGATCTAACACCTTTGATAAGACCAATTAAATTTTTTTTATTTAAAAAAGGTTCTCCACCGGTAATATCTATACGCTCTGCTGTTACGTACTCAGATAATTTTTCCAAATGAGGCATATACTCCTCATATTTAAAAAATTTCTTAGGAGCTATATCAGAGGAATGAGAACAGCCTTTACAAGAAAAATTGCAGTGGTCTACAGAATGTATCTGCATCATCCTCATGTGGAATTTTTCACTATTCATAGTGATAAATACTTTAACATATAAACAATCAATGTCATCATTATAAAGCTTATTCTTAGGTTTAAAGTTTTTAAATTATGACATTTGTAATACATTCAATGGTTTCAAGAATATTTTAATAATTATATTAATATAAAAATTTTTTTCAGTGCATAAATCAAGCCGATTGAGCTATTAGTACTGGTCAGCTGCACGCATTACTGCGCTTCCACATCCAGCCTATCAACGTGGTGGTCTACCACGGCTCTATAGGAAGAACTAGTTTTGAGGTGAGTTTCCCGCTTAGATGCTTTCAGCAGTTATCTCGTCCATACTTAGCTACCCGGCACTGCAGCTGGCGCTACAACCGGTCCACCAGTGGTATGTTCAACCCGGTCCTCTCGTACTAGGGTCAACTCCTCTCAATTCTTCTACACGCATAGCAGATAGGGACCGAACTGTCTCACGACGTTCTGAACCCAGCTCACGTACCACTTTAATTGGCGAACAGCCAAACCCTTGGGACCTGCTCCAGCCCCAGGATGTGATGAGCCGACATCGAGGTGCCAAACACTGCCGTCGATATGAGCTCTTGGGCAGTATCAGCCTGTTATCCCC
This sequence comes from uncultured Pelagibacteraceae bacterium, assembly GCA_902591695.1. Taxonomy (GTDB): domain Bacteria; phylum Pseudomonadota; class Alphaproteobacteria; order Pelagibacterales; family Pelagibacteraceae; genus Pelagibacter. The sequence goes on from CACJBQ010000045.1 coordinate 1,280, forward strand.
GGCGTACCTTTTATCCGTTGAGCGATGGCCCTTCCACTCAGAACCACCGGATCACTATGACCGACTTTCGTCTCTGCTCGACTTGTCAGTCTCACAGTCAGGCAGGCTTATGCCATTGCACTCTACGAACGATTTCTGACCGTTCTGAGCCTACCTTCGCACGCCTCCGTTACTATTTGGGAGGCGACCGCCCCAGTCAAACTACCCACCATACAATGTCTTGATGCCGGATAACGGCAATCAGTTAGATACCAAGAAAAACAAAAGAGGTATTTCACTGGTGACTCCACAAAAGCTGACGCCTTTGCTTCAATGTCTCCCTCCTATGCTAAATATGTTTTTCCTAATACCAATGTAAAGTTGCAGTAAAGGTGCACGGGGTCTTTCCGTCTAACTACGCGAACTCCGCATCTTCACGGAGAATTCAATTTCACTGAGTTGATGTTGGAGACAGCGGAGAAATCGTTACGCCATTCATGCAGGTCGGAACTTACCCGACAAGGAATTTCGCTACCTTAGGACCGTTATAGTTACGGCCGCCGTTTACTGGGGCTTCAGAAGTTAGCTTGCACCAACCGCATTAACCTTCCAGCACCGGGCAGGCGTCAGACCCTATACATCCACTTACGTGTTAGCAGAGCCCTGTGTTTTTGATAAACAGTCGCTTCTCCCTGGCTTGTGCCACCCTCTAATAGTTGCCTACTAAAAGGTCTTCCTTATCCCGAAGTTACGGAAGTATTTTGCCGAGTTCCTTCAACATCATTCTCTCAAGCGCCTAAATATACTCTATTAATCCACCTGTGTCGGTTTAGGGTACGGTCTAATGATGGAGCTATTTCTTGGAACCTTTTCACGGCAAGTTCAATCCATTAAGAACTCACAATTTACAAGATCCGTCACTACCATCTGGTTAAGGAATATTAACCTTATTTCCATCGACTACGGCTTTCGCCCTCGCCTTAGGTGCCGACTAACTCTGCGCGGATTAACCTTGCGCAGAAACCCTTGGATTTTCGGCGAAGAAGTTTTTCACTTCTTTTATCGTTACTTATGTCAGCATTCGCACTTCTGATACCTCCAGGATCCCTCACGGGTATCCCTTCACAGGCTTACAGAACGTTCCGCTACCAGTTATAATTTTCGAAAAAATTACAAATCCACAGATTCGGTATATGATTTTAGCCCCGTTACATCTTCGGCGCAGAAACTCTATTAGACCGGTGAGCTGTTACGCTATCTTTAAAGGATGGCTGCTTCTAAGCCAACCTCCCGGCTGTTAAGGAATTTCCACATCCTTTCACACTTAATCATAATTT
>CACJBQ010000046.1 GCA_902591695.1 uncultured Pelagibacteraceae bacterium
TGTTACCTGGTTTAGGTCCAACAACTGGTGGTGCATTAATTTTACCTTTTACAATGACACTTGATCCATTGTCAGCAATAGTATTGTTAACTTCAATTTATTGTGCAGGTACTTACGGCGGTGCAATAACAGCTGTTTTAATTAATACACCAGGAACTCCAGCTGCTGCAGCAACTTGTTTAGATGGTTATCCTTTGGCGCAAAAAGGAGAAGCTGGAAGAGCTTTAGGAATGGCCACTGTTTCAAGTACAGTTGGTGGTATTTTTAGTGTTATTATTCTTGTATTTTTTGCGCCTATATTGGCTCAACTTGCTTATGAATTTGGTCAGCCAGAATATTTTGCATTAGCTATTTTTGGTTTAACGATGCTTGCGTCAATTGGAGAAGGAAGTCCAATTAAGAATTTGATTGCAGGTGCATTTGGAATTTTAATTTCAACAGTTGGCAAAGATTTTATGACATCAATTGATCGATTTACTTTTGGTATAAATGAATTAACAGAAGGTATTGGTTTTATTCCAGTAGTTGTTGGTTTGTTTGCGATGAGTGAGATGTTAACTCAATCAACTTTAATAAATCAGGTATTTAACAGAATAGCTTTGAAAGCAATTAAACTTCCAAGTAAAGATGATTACAAAAAAACTTGGAAAACAATTTTAAGATCTAGTGGTATTGGTTCTTTTATAGGAGTGTTGCCTGCAGAGGGTGGAACAGTTGCTTCTTTAATTGGATATTCAGAAGCAAAAAGGTTTTCGAAAAAACCCGAAGAATTTGGAAAAGGCTCTATAGAAGGTATTGCGGGTGCAGAAGCAGCAAATAATGCAGCAACAGGAGGCGCAATGGTTCCAACACTTGCACTTGGAATTCCTGGTAGTGCTACAACAGCTGTTATCTTAACAGGATTAATTATACATGGTGTAAGACCTGGGCCTGATTTATTTAGAGAACAACCCGATTTTTTATATGGAATCTTTGGAGCAATGTTAATTGCTAATGTTTTATTTTTTATATTTGGGTTCTTTGGAGCAAAAATTTTTGCAAGAATAACGTTGGTGCCAAATAAAATTTTATGGCCAATGATATTTGCAGTTTCAGTATGCGGAACTTATTCTTTAAATCAATCCATAATAGATGTTTGGATAATGTTATTTTTTGGTGTTCTAGGTTTTTTTATGAGAAGATATGGTTTCTCAGTTGTGCCAGTTATTATCGGATTAATTTTAGGTGAGTTAGTTGAAGGAACTCTAAGACAATCTCTGGTTATATTTGATGGTAATTGGCTGATGTTTTTCACAAGACCAATAGCTTTAACGTTCTTTATTTTGTCTTTAATTGCCTTAGCTTTTCCTTTAATAAGATCAAAAAAATTTAAAAAATAAAGATGATTAAATATGATTTGAAAAATAGAGTAGCAATTGTAACAGGTGGAGCCCAAGGATTTGGTTTAGCTATCACTGAAAGATTTATTGAGTCTGGAGCTAAAGTAGTAATTTGGGATATTGACGAAGGTGAAGCCAAAAAAGCTTTAGAAAAAGTAAATTCTGAAAACTTAATTTATCAAATAGTTGATGTGAGCAACTATGAAACAATAAATTCAAAATTATCTGAAGTTGAAAAATCACATGGGAAGATTGATATCTTTATTAACAATGCGGGTGTGGCTGGAATGAACACTACAGTTGCAGAATATCCAATAGAAGAGTGGAATAAGGTAATTAACTTAAACTTAAATGCAGTTTTTTACTGTTGCAAAGCAGTTGTTCCATTTATGGCTAAGAATGATTATGGAAGAATTGTAAATATTGCGTCTATAGCAGGTAAAGAAGGAAACCCAAATGCAAGCGCTTACAGTACATCTAAGGCAGGTGTTATAGGTTTAACAAAATCTCTAGGCAAAGAGCTTGCGCAAAAAAATATAGCCGTAAATTGTGTAACACCAGCAGCAGCAAAGACCAGGATATTTGATCAAATGACAGAAGAACATATAAATTATATGTTATCAAAAATTCCTAGAAACAAATTTGCAAAAGTTGAAGAATTAGCATCATTAGTAACTTGGTTAGCCAGCGAAGAAAATTCATTTTCAACTGCAGCAGTTTTTGATTTAAGTGGTGGAAGAGCCACATATTAATTATGCAAGTAGGTATTGATGTTGGTGCAACCAAAATAGAGAGTGTTGTTCTTGAAGAAAATGGGAACGAAAAACACAGATCAAGAATATCGTGTCCAAAGGAGTACACCCAAATTATAACTGCTATAAGAGATATTCATAGACAATTAGAACAAGAGTTTAAACAAGAACTTCCAATTGGAGTTTGTCATCCAGGTGTTCATTCTCCTCAAACTGGATTAGTAAAAAATGCTCCAAATATATCTTGGTTAGAAAAAAAACCATTTCAAAGTGATCTACGTAAAGCACTTGGAAAAGAAGTATTTTGTGAAAATGATGCAAACTGTTTTTCTTTATCAGAAGCTATAGATGGATCAGGTAAACATTACAAAATTGTTTATGGAATTATATTAGGCTCAGGAGTTGGAGGTGGTTTAGTAATAGATAAAAAAATTATTACAGGCTCGAATGGAGTAGCAGG
>CACJBQ010000047.1 GCA_902591695.1 uncultured Pelagibacteraceae bacterium
GAATTTGAAAATACAGGAAGTCCTGCAATTCCTTCAATTAGATATAGACCAATTGTAGCTATTGCAATTTTATATCCTAAACTTATTCCTAAAAACAATACAACAAATGTTTGCATAGTCATAGGAACCGGATAGAAAGGAATTTTGATCTTTGCTGATATAGTTAGTGCTATTGAACCAAGAACAATAACAACCAGAGATTTAAATAATTTACCTTGTGTGAGATTTTTTGTTAATTCCATTGCTAAATAATACTCAAAATATAAAAAATAATCTACTTATAATTGTTATAATAATTGAAAGTAAATTTTTTTATATACAGAATATGTTATCATTATAATATTTAATATTACTTCATGAATAAAATTCAAAAAACAGATCATTTTTATTTGATTGATGGCTCTGGTTATATTTTTAGAGCTTATTATGCTTTGCCTCCATTGAGTAGAAAAAGCGATGGACTTCCAACAGGTGCTGTAAGTGGTTTTTGCAGTATGTTATTTAAATTATTAGAGGACTCAAAATCTGATCAAAACTTGCAAAAACCAACACATTTTGTAGTAATATTTGACTCAGCAAGAAAAACTTTCAGAAATGAAATTTATAGTGATTACAAAGCTAATAGATCAGAGGCGCCTGACGATTTAGCTCCACAATTTGAGTACATAAGAAAATCAGTCTTAGCATTTAATTTGCCATCTGTTGATCTTCCAAATTATGAAGCAGATGATTTAATAGCTACATATGTTGATCAAATCCTTAAAAAAGGTGCAAAGGTTACAATTGTCTCATCAGATAAAGATTTAATGCAGCTTTACAAAAAAGGGGTTCGAATTTTTGACCCTATGAAAAATAAATTTATAACCGATGATGATGTTGTAAAAAAATTTGGAGTAGATGCATCAAAAGTTATTGATGTACAATCTCTAGCAGGAGACAGTAGTGACAACGTCCCTGGTGTTCCAGGTATAGGTATTAAGACGGCTGCAGAGCTTATTAATAAATATGGAACTTTAGAAAATTTACTAAAATCTGCTCATGAGATTAAGCAAAATAAAAGAAGAGAAACATTAATAGATAATAAGGATAAAGCATTAATAAGTAAAAAACTTGTAACACTAGATCATAAATCTCCTGTTAATAGAGAGTTAAGTGAATTTAAATTACAAAATATAAATAAAGATAAATTATATAAATTTTTAAGAGAAATGGAATTTAACAGGTTGTTAAGCTCTGCAATTTCTGCTTATGGAGAACCTGAACTAGAAAGTAATAAGATTCAAACTCAAAATCAAGAAAAACAACAATCAATAAATAATAAAAATTATTATTTAATTAATAGTTTAGATGAAATTGATAAATGGATAGAGGAGGCGGAAGAAGTTGGTGAAGTAGCTGTGGATACAGAAACTACTTCATTAGACCCTCATCAAGCAGATTTAGTGGGTATTTCTCTTTGCTCTAAAATTGGAAAAGCATGTTACATACCGGTTGGTCATAAGTCACCTAAGTGTCTTAAAAAAGACGCAGTAATTAAAAAATTAAAAAAAATATTAGAAGATCCTAGTATAAAAAAAATAGGTCAAAATATAAAATTTGATTTTATCGTATTTTATAAGAATGGGATTACCCTTTCATCAATGGAAGATACAATGTTGATGTCTTATGTCTTAGATGCCGGAAAAAATAGACATAATATGGATACTTTATCAGAAATTCATTTAGGACATAAAACTATTTCTTTTAAAGACATGGTAGGAACAGGCAAGAAAGAAATTAATTTTAGCGAAGTAGAATTAGATAAAGCAAAAGATTACGCTGCTGAAGATGCTGATGTTACTTTTAGGTTATACAAGAAATTTATCAAAAATTTAAAATCAGAAAAAATGATAAATATCTATGAAATTTTTGAAAAGCCATTAATTAGAATTCTTGCATTTATGGAAATAGAGGGAGTTGAAATTGATAGTAAGTTTTTAAAATCTCTTTCATCTAAATTTGAAAAAAAAATCCAAAAAGTTGAAAAAGAAGTATTTAAAATTTCTAAAAAAGAGTTCAATATCGCATCCCCAAAGCAATTAGGTGAAATAATTTATAATGACTTGAAAATAGCTGGATTAAAAAAAACTAAAAAAGGAAGTTTTGCAACAAGTGCAAGTGTTTTAGAGGATTTAGCTTTTAAAGGTCATGAGTTTCCAAAATTAATTTTAGACTGGAGACAAGTTTCAAAATTAAAAAATACTTATTCAGATGCTTTGCCTGAACATTTAAACCCAAATACAAAAAGAGTTCATACTTCTTTTTTGCTAGCTGCTACAACGACTGGAAGACTAGCATCTAGTGATCCCAACTTACAAAACATACCGATTAAATCAGAAGATGGAAAAGATATAAGAAAAGCTTTTAAAGCAAAAAAAGATCACTTACTTATTTCTGCAGATTATAATCAAATTGAGATGAGAATTCTGGCAGATCTAGCAGATGTAAAGGAACTAAAAAAAGCTTTTAAAAA
>CACJBQ010000048.1 GCA_902591695.1 uncultured Pelagibacteraceae bacterium
ATCAGTTAATTAACTAGAGGAGAAGAAATGATTAAAAATAAAAAATCATTAAGGGGTTCTAAAACTCCTTCAAGAAGAAAGTTCTTCAAAGCCGCAGCAGTAACTGGTGCAGCCGCAGCAACAGCTGTAGCAATGCCAAATGTTGCTTTTGGTGCTCCGCAAACATTAAAGATGCAAGCAGCATGGCCATCAGGTGCTAACATCTTTTTTGAAATGGCCGGAGACTATGCCAAAATGGTTGGAGACATGTCAGGTGGAAGTTTAAAAATTGATCTTCAGCCTGTTGGAGCAGTTGTAAAAACTGGAGAAATTGGACAAGCCGTAAGTGATGGTGTTCTTGATATGGGACACTGGGTTACTGCTTATTGGTATGGAAAAAATCCTGCCGCGTCTCTTTTCGGAACTGGCCCATCTTACGGTCTATCATCTCAAGAAGTAATGGCTTGGATGGAAGAAGGTGGTGGAAGAGCATTGTATGAAGAAACATTAGCAAAAGTTGGATACGACTATGTTGGTGTTTTTGCGATGCCTATGCCAGCTCAACCTTTTGGTTGGTTCAAAAAGAACGTAACTAAAGTAAGTGACGTTAAAGGTATGAAGTATAGAACAGTTGGTCTTGCAACTAACGTTCTTACTGCAATGGGTATGGTAGTTAGACAATTACCAGGTGGTGAAATTCAGCCGGCTATGAAAACTGGTTTGATTGAAGCTGCAGAGTTTAACAACCCTACTTCAGACTCTCAATTTGGTATGCAAGATGTTTCTAAGCATTATCACTTAGGATCTTTCCACCAATCACAAGAGATGTTTGAAATACCTATTAACAAAAAAACATTTAATAGCTTATCTCCTGCAAACCAAGCAATATTAAAAAATGCTTCGTATGCAGCAAATACCGCTAACTACTTTAAAGCTTTGGTAAGATACTCAGCTGATTTATCTAAATTGATGAATGAGCATAAAGTAAACGTTTACCAAACTTCAGATGCAATTTTAGCAGAGCAGTTAAAAGGTTGGGATAAAGTTGTAGGTGATTTCTCTTCTAAAGATCCATTCTTTAAGAAGATTGTTGATTCACAAAAAGCTTACGCAAAAAGAGTAATGAAATACTTACTAATGAATCAACCTAACTACAGACTTGCTTACGAAAACGAGTTTGGACCATTAGCGAAAGTTAAAATCTAAGGTTTAAATATATAAAAAATTAAGGGGGCTTTTTAGCCCCCTTTTTTTTAATTGAATTAATAAAGAAAATTAAGATAAGTTGTTAAAATATGTACTCTTATATAAAATTTGCAGACACTCTTAGTACCTCAATGGGTAAAGCCTTTTCATGGTGCATAGTAATTTTAATGGGTGGAACATGTTATGAAGTAATCATGGCTTACGCATTTAATGCTCCAACCTTATGGAATTTTGATTTTAGTTTACAAATGTATGGAGCGATATTTATGATGGCTGGAGCTTATACTTTAGCAACAGAGGCTCACGTTAGAGGGGATGTTATTTACAGGTTGTTCCCAACTAAAGTTCAAGGATGGATTGATTTAATATTATATTTCATCTTCTTTTTTCCAGGGGTAATTGCACTTGCATTTTATGGATATGAATATGCAGCTAAAGCATGGATGGTGAAAGAAACAAGTTGGAATAGTCCAGCACAAATTCAAATTTATATGGCAAAATCATTAATACCTTTATCAGGGATACTTCTTACTCTCCAAGGAATTAGTGAAGTTTTTAGAGCAATTATTTGTATTAGAACAGGACATTGGCCAGATAGAGATGCTGGTGCAGAAGAAACAGAGAAAATTTTAATGAGAAAATCTAAAGAGGAAGAAAATATAGATGTTGTTTAGTCTAACAAATCCAGAAATTGCAATTTTAATGATGGTGATATTTCTGTTTGCTGTATTACTAGGATTTCCTATTGCATTTACTTTAATGGCAATGGGTTTAGGATTTGGATATTACGCATATTTTGATCCGTCAAGGATGGATCATCTATTAGATAATAGGATATTTAATTTATTTGTTTCAAATACCTATTCTGTCATGGATAACCATGTCCTCACCGCCGTGCCTTTATTTTTATTTATGGGCTATTTAGTTGAAAGAGCAGGTATAGTTGCAAGATTGTTTTATGCCATAAGACTTGCATCTCATTCGCTACCAGCTTCGATGGCTGTCGCTGCCCTTGTTACTTGCACTTTATTCTCTACAGCAACAGGTATAATAGGAGCAGTAGTGACTTTAATGGGTTTGCTTGCTTGGCCTGCAATGGTGAAGGCTGGTTATGATAAAAAATTTGCATCAGGAGTAATATGTGCTGGAGGCTGTTTAGGAATTTTAATCCCCCCTAGTATTATGCTTATTGTTTATGCAGTAATTGCTCAGTTATCCCCATTAAGATTATTTGCTGCAGCAATATTTCCTGGTTTGATGTTAGCGGGTTTATATATTTTATATGCAATTATTTTGGC
>CACJBQ010000049.1 GCA_902591695.1 uncultured Pelagibacteraceae bacterium
TATGTGCAATAAATTTATCCATTAATTATTTTACTTAGTACATTATCAAAATTTATAACTTCTTCAGAACTTGAATTTAATAAAGCATTGTAAATTCTCTTTTTTTGTATATTGAAAATTTCATTAAAAATTTTTTTACCTTTATCATTAAGAAAAACATGTTTTACTCTAGTGTCTTGGTCATCTTTTTTGAACATGACGATTTCAAGTTTAATCAAATCTTTGAGAACACGATTTAAGCTTTGTTTAGTGACTTTTAATCTCTTAAGTAGCTCAGAAATTGAGATCCCTTCATACATTGACAGTAAATGAATTACTTTATGGTGTGCTAAACCAATTGAATATCTATCTAATATTTTTTTAGAGTCAGAAAAGGTTTCTCTGTAGCTTACAAATAGTTTTTCAATAAGATCTTTAAGTTGATCATCTTTTAAATATAAAAGTTCTTTCATAATAGGTAAGTTATATTGACATATTAAAGATACAAAGATATTTTTCATTTATAAATAAAAAAAATTTTCATACATGATACCTTACGACAAGCGATCTGGAAAAATATGGTACAACAATGAATTAGTTGATTGGGCTGACGTTAAACTGCATGTTTTAAGCCATGGTATGCACTACGCTAGTTGTGTATTTGAAGGTGAAAGAGTTTATGATGGTTCAATTTTCAAATTAGAAGAGCACACAGCTAGATTTTTTCATTCTGCTAGAAGAATGGGTTTTGAAATTCCATATACAGAAGAAGAAATCAATATTGCATCAAATAAAATTATCGCAACTCAAAAAGTAGAAAATGGTTATGTAAGACCTGTTGCTTGGAGAGGCAGTGAGATGATGGCTATTTCTGCACAACAAACTAAAATACATGTTGCGATTGCAACTTGGGAATGGGGATCATATTTTGATCCTAAACTTAAAGCAGAAGGAATAAGATTAAATATTTCAAATTGGAGAAGACCAGCACCTAATACAATCCCATGGGATACAAAGGCATCAGGTCTTTATATGATTTGTACTCTCTCAAAACATGAGGCAGAAAAGCAAGGGTACACAGATTCTTTAATGCTTGATCATGAGGGGAATATTGCTGAAGCAACTGGAGCAAACATTTTTTTCAAAGATACAAATGGAGAAATTCATACTCCAATACCAGATTCTTTTTTAGATGGTATTACAAGAAGAACTGTAATTGGAATTGCAAAATCGAAAAATATAAAAGTACATGAAAGAAAAATTAGTCCAACTGAATTACCTAATTTTGTTGGATGTTTTTTAACAGGAACAGCAGCGGAGGTAACACCAGTATCTTGTATTGCTGAAAATCAATTTAAAGTCTGTGATACTATTATTGATTTAAATGAAAGCTATCAGATATTAGTTAGAAAGAAAAAAGCAGCTTAGTCTTTACTATCCTCAGACATAGCGTGATCAATACCTTTTCGCATATAATCATATGCAGTAAAAAGTGTTAATGCGGCGGATAACCATAAAAGAATTATGCCTATTGTTTGTGCGTTATAATTTTGAAAATTAATTATTTTATTTCCAGTATCTCCAGATAATAAAAGGGCTATAGATACCATTTGTAATACTGTTTTAAGCTTAGCAAGGTTTGAAACGGGAAGTTTTATTTTTCCCTTTGCTAAAAATTCTCTCAAACCTGAAATTAAAATTTCTCTTGTAAGAATTATTATTGCTGCAATTACTTCATAATTTCTGATCGTTCCATCCATAACTAAAAGTATTAGTGCTGTTGCAACAATGATTTTATCAGCTATAGGATCTAATAATTCACCCAGTTTTGACTCTACCCCGAACATTCTAGCCAACATACCATCTAAAAAGTCTGTAAACGATGCAACAATAAACAATATTAAAGCAGTAAGATCACCATAAAATCCTGGAAGATAAAAAGCTAAAACAAAAAAGGGGACAATTATTATTCGACCTATTGTTAATATGTTTGGGATTTTTTTTAGCATAATTATTCGTGAAAAAAGTTATATATCTTTTTTGCTACTTTTTCTTCAACACCTTCTACAGATTTAATTTCATCTAAGCTAGCAGACTCTACCGATCTTGCAGATCCAAAATGGTTTAATAAAGCTCTTTTTCTTATAGCCCCAATTCCCTCTATTTGATCTAAAAGAGATTTGCTGATACCTTTTTTTCTCTTTGCTCTGTGAGCGCTTATGGCAAATCTATGTGATTCATCTCTTATTCTTTGAAGGAAAAATAGGGTAGGATCATTTCTTGTAAATTTGTATTCTTTGCCATTATGAAAAAAGGTTTCATTACCACTATTTCTAAATTTACCTTTTGCTATCGCAATAATTGGAATGTCGTGAAGTCCTAGTTCGTTAAGACTTTCTCTAGCAACAGAATATTGACCTTTTCCTCCATCTACTACAACCAAATCTGGAAAAGCAAGGTAGTTGTCTTTTTCTTGAACTGCTCTTTTAAACCTTCTATTCAA
>CACJBQ010000050.1 GCA_902591695.1 uncultured Pelagibacteraceae bacterium
TTTTATTCAAATCAAAAATTCTGTCTAAACCTGAAAAACCAGTTTCTAAAGATACCAAAGCCTTTTGTAAAGATTCTTTAAAGTTTCTCCCAATTGCCATTGCTTCACCTACTGACTTCATAGATGTTCCTAAAGTTGCAGGAGAAGTTGAAAATTTTTCAAATGTAAATCTTGGAATTTTAGTTACAATATAATCTATACTTGGTTCAAATGATGCAGGAGTAACTTTAGTTATTTCATTTTTTAATTCGTCTAGAGTGTAACCAACCGCTAATTTTGCAGCTACTTTCGCAATTGGAAATCCAGTTGCTTTCGATGCAAGAGCTGATGATCTTGACACACGAGGGTTCATTTCAATGACAACCATTCGACCATTTTTAGGATTGATTGCAAACTGAACATTTGATCCTCCAGTTTCAACTCCAATTTTTCTTAAACATGCAATAGATGCATTTCTCATTACTTGGTATTCTTTATCTGTAAGAGTAAGAGCTGGCGCAATTGTTACCGAATCACCTGTATGAATTCCCATTGGATCTATATTTTCAATTGAGCAAATAATGATACAATTATCTTTTTTATCTCTTACAACTTCCATTTCAAATTCTTTCCAGCCTTCCAAACATTCTTCAACAAGAACTTGGCTTACAGGAGACTCATGCAATCCATTTTTAACAATCTTAAAATAATCTTTTTTAGTTTTAGCTATCCCTCCACCAAGTCCACCAAGTGTAAAGGCAGGTCGTATGATTACTGGTAATCCAATTTTTTTTAATACTTTTGATGCTTGGTTATTGTTATTAACAATTTCAGATTTTGGTAAATCTAAACCAATATCAATCATATTTTTTCTAAATTTCTTTCTGTCCTCAGCATTAGAAATTGCTTTAGAATTTGCTCCTATCAATTCAATTTTGTATTTTTTTAAAATTCCTTTTTTCTCTGCTTCCATCGCAAGGTTCAGCGCAGTTTGCCCTCCCATTGTTGGAAGAATTGCATCTGGTTTTTCTTTCTTTAGAATTTTTTCTAATACACCTAGTGTGATGGGCTCAATATAAGTTTTATCTGCAACATCTGGATCTGTCATAATTGTTGCTGGATTTGAATTTATTAGGACCACTTTATAACCTTCATCTTTTAGAGCTTTACATGCTTGTGTGCCTGAATAGTCAAATTCACACGCTTGTCCTATAATTATTGGACCAGCTCCCACAACTAGTATTTTTTTAATATCTTTTCTTTTTGGCATTTTTTTTCATGTTGTTAATAAATTCTTGAAACAAATAAACACTATCTTGAGGTCCCGGATTAGACTCTGGATGATATTGAACTGAAAAGACGGGTTTATTTTTTAGTTTGATACCTTCAATACTATTATCAAATAAAGATTTATGTGTGATCTCAATATTTTTTGGCAATGTTTCTTTGATGACTTCAAATCCATGGTTTTGACTTGTTATTTCTACATTGTCATGAATTAAATTTTTAACAGGGTGATTTGCCCCCCTATGACCAAGTTTCATTTTTTTTGTTTTACCACCTAATGCTAATGCTAAAATTTGATGACCCAAACAAATACCAAATATTGGTAAATTTTTTTTAATTAGATCTTTAATAATGTCTATAGCATATTTCCCTGTTGCAGCTGGGTCACCAGGACCATTTGATAAAAATATTCCATTTGGTTTTAAAGCTAAAATTTTTTGCGCATTAGTTTTACAAGAAACGACAGTAACTTTACAATTAAAGTCAGAGAAATATCTTAAGATATTTTTTTTTATTCCATAATCAATTGCAACAACATGAAATGAGCTCTTATTATTTTTTTTATATCCAAATTCTTTTTTCCAAGTTTTAAGACCTTTCCAAATATAATTTTTCTGAGTTGAAACAACTTCTGCAAGATCAAGATTTTTTAATCCACTCCATTTTATGGTGGTATTAGTCAATTTATTAATATTAAATTTTCTTTTCTTTGAGTAACTAATTGTACCTTTTGGGGCACCTTTGTCCCTTATAAAGTTTGTTAAACTTCTAGTGTCTAAGCCAGTAATTCCAACAATTTTATTTTTCTTAAGCCAAGCATCTAAATGTAGGAAGGATCTATAATTTGATGGTGAAGTTATTTCTGAGTTAAATATTACTCCTCTTGCCCATATTTTATCAGACTCATGATCCTCTTTATTAGTTCCAACATTTCCAATATGAGGAAAGGTAAAGTTAATAATTTGACCTGCGTATGATGGATCGGAGATGATTTCTTGATAACCAGTTAATGATGTATTAAAGCAAACTTCACCTGTAGCCTCTCCTTGGTACCCAATTCCAATTCCTTTAAATACCTTTTTGTTTTCAAGAACTAAAACGCCTGTATTAATT
>CACJBQ010000051.1 GCA_902591695.1 uncultured Pelagibacteraceae bacterium
ATTCTCGATCCAGAAGCTCCTATCGGATGACCTAAAGCAATTGCACCTCCATTAATGTTAACTTTTTGCTCAGGTATTTTTAATTCTTTAATTACTGCAATACTTTGTGCTGCAAATGCTTCATTAATTTCAAATAAGTCTACTTCATCTATTTTCCAATTTGCTTTTGATAAAGCCTCTTGAATTGAGGGTATAGGTCCCAATCCCATTAATGAAGGCTCAACCCCACAAGTAGCCCAAGATACAATTTTAGCCAATGGCTCTAATGATTTTTTTTCTGCTTGCTCTCTAGACATTAACACTAAAGCAGCCGCACCATCATTTATTCCTGAAGAATTACCAGGTGTTACAGTTCCATTTTCTTTAAATACTGTTTTTAATTTTTTTAAATCATCTATACTTAAATCATTTCTAGGGTGTTCATCTTTTTCAAAGATAAATTTTTTATCACCCTCTTCAATTTTTAATTTAATCAGCTCATCTTTAAATTTATTTTCGCTGTAAGCTTTTTCTGTTTTTTTTTGAGAATTCAGAGAAAAATTATCCTGTTCATCTCTTGAAATTTTATATTTATCAGCAACATTCTCAGCTGTAATACCCATATGATAATCATTAAATGAATCTAACAGACCATCTTTTATCATTGTATCTACCAATTTTTTTTCAGAAAATTTTTTATCTTCTCTATAATAAATTGCATGAGTTGCTCTAGACATATTTTCTTGACCACCTGCAATGACTATTTTATTTTCTCCTAAACTTATTGATTGATATCCTGAAACAACAGATCTTAATCCAGATCCACAAACCTGATTAATAATATGAGCAGGTTTAGAAACTGGTACTCCGGCACCGATTGAAGCTTGTCTAGCAGGGTTTTGACCAAGTCCAGAAGTTAAAACGTGCCCCATAATTACTTCATCAATCTCCTCTAAATCTAATTTTGATTTATAAATTACCTCTTTAATTGCTATTGATCCTAATTTTGATGCGCTAAGATTTTTTAACGACCCTTTGTATCTTCCAATTGGAGTTCTTAGTGCTGAAGTAATAACAACATCATTAGAGTTTTTACTCATAAAGTAATTAACATAATATTTTATAAGTTAAATTACATCAAAAACTTTGATATATGGGATATATTATTTAAAAGGACCGCTGGCCAAATTGGATAAGGCGCTCGGCTACGAACCGGGAGATTCCAGATTCGAGTTCTGGGCGGTCCACCAAAAAGGAAAGGTAAATGTTTAATTGGCTTTTGAATGCATCTTTACAAAAATCAGTAATTTGTTTTTTTATAATTATTTTAATTATTTTATTAATTTTAACTTTTGTATTATAAAAAATTATGAGCAATGAATTTGAGCAAATAAGTATTAAACCTGGATTTATGAAACACAATGGGGGTGTTTTATTTAGATCTATTTCAGAAACAGAATACGAATTTAAATCCATAATTAATGAAAACCATTTGAATGCTGCAGGAATAACTCACGGGGGCTATTTATCTGCATTAATAGATGCGGGAGCAGGAACAGCTGCACATAGAGCTGCCGGAAATGCTCCATGTGTAACTATCTCTTTAGATATAAAATTTATAGGCGCTTCAAAAGTTGGGGATGAAATTGTTGGACATACAAAAATTTTAAAAAAAACTAAGACACTTGTCTTTTTATTTTGTGAACTTAAGTGTAACGATAAAATTGTCACTTCTGCGTCTGGAGTGTGGAAAATTTTAAAAATAAATCCGTCTAATTTTGGACCTGGAGGATAAAAAATTTATTTTTTTAGTTGTAAAAAAAGTATCGGAGATATTAAAAATAATCCTAAAATAGAACTCTCAATTCCTGGAGCAATAAAAAATAAAGAGTTCACACCTAAATACCAACGTTGATAAATTGGTACATTTTTTAACCAATAACCAGAAAAACTTATTCCTATTAATCCTATTCCTATCATTGCAGAGATTAAAGTTTGAAAAAAAATGTATATATCAAAACCTTGGGCTACCAATAATAAAGATGGTGAATAAACAAAAACAAATGGAACTAAAGCCTTGGCAATACCTAATCTAAATGCTGTGTTTCCTGTTTTAAAAGGATTAGAACCTGCTATTCCTGCAGCAGCATAAGCAGCAAGAGCTACTGGGGGAGTTATGTCTGCTAAAACACCATAATAAAAAACAAAGAAATGAGAAACAATCGGTTCAATATTTAATTGTGTTAATGCTGGTGCAGCGACAGCTACTAAAATTATATAAGTTGCAGTTGTTGGAACACCAGTACCCATGAAAATACAAGAAAACGCTATTAGTAATAGTGAAAAAAAAA
>CACJBQ010000052.1 GCA_902591695.1 uncultured Pelagibacteraceae bacterium
AAAAAAATCGAATGGAATATTCTATGGGTTTATTTGTTTACTATTTTGGAACAAAAAAAATTTATGAGAATGTTGAACATCATACAATAAAGTTTGGAAACAAGTATAAAGAACATCTTGATGACATATTTGATAAGAAAAAGTTAAATAACGATATTAGCTATTATCTTCACAGACCTACAGCGACTGATAAAACTATGGCTCCAGAAGGAAATGATTGTTTTTATGTTTTAGTGCCCGTTCCTAACAATCAGTCAAAAATAAATTGGGAAACTGAAGGTGAGAAAATGAAAAATCTTGTAATTGAAAAAATGGAAAAAGACTTAATGCCAGATCTTAAGAACAATATAGTTGAGGACTTTTATCTAACGCCTGATTACTTTGAAAAAGAATTAAATACAAAATTTGGATCAGGCTTTTCAATTCAACCTAAATTTACACAATCCGCATACTTTAGATTTCATAATAAATCAGAAATATATGATGGTTTGTACTTTGTTGGAGCGGGAACACATCCAGGGGCTGGGGTACCAGGTGTTCTCTCTTCAGCAAAGGTTTTAGATAAATTATTTTAATGTTAACAAAGAATTATTTAGCTATTTACGCAAAATCTTTTAATTGGGCAGGTTTTTTTTTACCAAAAAAAACCTATGAAAAATGCTCTGCACTTTATGATTTTTGCAGAGAAGCAGATAATATTGCTGATGATGAAAATAAGATAGAAGTAAAAAAAGATAAATTTATTAAATTTAAAAATAATTTTATAAATAAAAATTATGATGATCCAATTATTAAAAACATGTGGGATCTTGTTAATGAATTTAATATCTCAACTAAAATTACAGACGATTTATTTGAAGGTATTAATTCTGATATTAAAGAAAATGTTAAACTTAATTCAAAAAAAGAATTATTAATATATTCATACAGGGTAGCTGGAACAGTTGGATTAATGATGGCTAAAATATTGAATGTTCAAAAAAAGCAATCTTTAAAATCAGCTATTGATCTTGGAATTGCTATGCAATTAACAAATATTTCTAGAGATGTTATAGAAGATAAAAAAAACAATAGATTTTATATCAATGAAAGTTTTGATGACATAAAGAATACAATCAAGCTTTCAGAACAGTTTTATAAAAACTCATTTTACTCAATTAAAGAAATACCATTAAGTTTCAGATTTTCTATATTAGTTGCAAGAAGAGTTTATAGAAAAATAGGATATAAAATTTTAAATAAACAAAACATAGAAAATTATAAAAAGTCAGGAAAAATTTATGTTTCAAATATTGAAAAAATAATTGAAACTTTTTTGTCTATTTTTGACTTAATTAAGTTATCACTTATAAGTAAAAACGATGATAATATTAATCATGATCATAATTTAATTAATGAAGAAATAAATTTAAATGAAAGAATTTGATTACATAATTATAGGTGGAGGTTGCGCAGGTCTTTCGTTAGCATATGAGCTGGAAGTTTATGAAAAATTAAAAGATAAAACCTTGGCAATAATTGAACCAAGAGAAGATTATAAAAGAGATAAAACCTGGTCATTTTGGAAAGTTTTTTCACACAACTTCGATGACTGTGTCAAAAAAAGTTGGAATAATTTTTCAATAAATACACCCAATAATACGAAATATGTAGATTGCGAAACTACACCATATCAGACAATTGATAGCGGTATGTTCTACGAAAAAATACTTTCAAAACTTAAAATAAATAAAAATATTCAGTTTTTTAAAAGTATTGATGAAATAGATAAATCAAATTCAATTGTATTTAACAGTGTACCTGATTTTGAGAATAAACAGAGTGAGTTGTGGCAACACTTTTGTGGAGTTGAAATAGAAACAGAAAAAGACTTTTTTGATGACGAAATATTAAATTTGATGGACTTTGCTTGTGATCAAAGGAACAAAGTTCATTTTTTTTATACGCTACCATTCACTAAGAGAAATGCATTAGTTGAAACTACTTGGATATCTGAACTAAATAATGAAAAACTGAAAGATTATGATGCGCAAATTGATGATTATTTGAGTAAACATCTTAATATCAGAAACTGTAAGATTAACTTCAAAGAAACTGGAGCAATCCCACTTTTTAGACAAAAAAATTTGAAAAAATCAAATGAAAT
>CACJBQ010000053.1 GCA_902591695.1 uncultured Pelagibacteraceae bacterium
CCTCAAACTATAAATCACCTAAAAATGATAATTTTTATTTTTCTAGTGCAATAATTAATTTAAAAAGTCAGAACTTCATTGCAAAAGATACGCAGATAAAAGTTCATAAAGATATTTTTGATAACTCTGAAAATGATCCAAGACTAAAAGGTGTTTCCTCAAGTAAAGAAGGAGAAATAACAACTGTTAATAAAGGAGTATTTACTAGTTGTAAAATAAACAACAGTTGTCCAGCATGGGCTATTGAGGCAAGTGAAATAAAACATGATAAAAAAAAACAAGAAATAAATTATAAAAATGCTGTATTAAAAGTATACAATATCCCTGTACTGTATTTTCCAAAATTTTTTCATCCTGACCCGACAGTAATTAGAAAATCTGGAATTTTAAAACCAGTCTTAAATAATTCAAATGTGTTAGGAAGTTCTTTTACAATTCCATATTATCTTGTGATTTCAGATGAGAGCGATGCTACTTTAACACCAACATTATTCGATAGTGGTATAAAAATGGTGCAAAATGAATATAGAAAAGTTGGAAAAAATTCTAATCTTTTAATCAATTTTGGTCATACAAGAGATTATAAATCCTCAACGCAAAATAAAACAAAAAATATAACTTATTTATTTTCTAAAGTAGACTTAGATCTAGGTTTGAAAGACTATAACTCAAGTAAAGTTTTTTTAAATTTAGAAAAAGTTACTAATGATACTTATTTAAAGATTTTTGATACAACATTTAATAAAAATAGCACATCTTTGAAACCGAATGACAATAACAGACTATCAAGTGAATTAAAATTTGTTCTAAACCATGATAGTTATAATTTAACTGCTGGTTTTCAAGCATATGAAAATTTACAATTATCCCAAAATGATAGATATCAATATGTTCTGCCTTATTACAATTTAAATAAAACATTATTTCCTAAATTTATAAATGGTTCAATTAACCTGTCCTCTGGGGGAAGTAATGATTTAAATAATACAAATCAACTTAAAACAAGAGTTACAAACAAGTTATCATATTCAAGCTTAGATTTCTTATCTAAATCAGGTTTTAAAAATAATTTTAATATAAATTTAAAAAATTTGAACTCAGTTGGTAAAAATGTTTCTGAGTATAAAAACAATCCCCAAATTGAACTTTCCTCACTATTTGAAGTCAATACAAGTTTTCCACTAAGAAAAAAAACAATTAATCACTTAAATTATCTAACACCTAAAATTTCAATTAGAGCTAACCCAGGAGACATGAAAAATCATAATGAAACTGAAAGAATAATAAATACAGATAACATTTTTTCTATTGATCGAATGGGCTTAGAAGACTCATTTGAAACAGGGAGATCTTTAACTCTTGGTATTGATTACAAGAAACAAATGCTTAATGATATGAACAAATACTTTGAATTAAAACTTGCCTCAGTTTTAAGAGATAAAGAAGAGCATTTTATGCCAAGTAAAACAACTCTTAACAAAAAAAAATCTAATATATTTGGATCATTATCAACTAACTATATTAAAAATTTAGATCTAAAATATAAATTTGCGCTAGATAATAATTTAGACGAAATAGAGTATAACGATGTTAGTGCAAATTTTTCATTAAATAATTTTGTGACATCATTTAATTTAATTAAAGAAAAAGGTGAAATGGGTGATCAAGATTTTACCAAAAATAGCATAAGTTATGAATTTAACGACCAGAACATAATTAGTTTTAACACTAGACGAAATAGAAAAATAAATTTAACTGAATTTTATAATTTGGTTTATGAATACAAAAATGACTGCCTTGTTGCTGGAATAAATTACAATAAAACTTACTATGAAGATAGAGACCTGAAACCTATTGAAGATTTGATGTTTACAATAACTTTATTTCCGTTAACTACTTTTGAACGAAAAATTGATCAATAATAAAATATTTAGATGAGATTAATTAGAAAAATTATACTAATTTCATTGAGTTATTTTTTAATATTCTCAAATGCAGCAGCTCTTGAGAATAAAATACTTTTTAAAGTAAATAATGAAATA